>NZ_CAKJTP010000021.1:0-6363 GCF_917627335.1 Protofrankia sp. CiT1
AAACCGCCGTCCATCGAACGACTCAACTTTCACTACTACGCTACGTCGATCTCCTATTCCAGACGGATGGTATGGAATGGGTCGCCGGTACAGTGATCACGATTGACGACGTTCGCGCCCTAGAGGAGGTCCCGTCAACCCGATCCCCAGTCGATGATCATCAGGTCGTAGTTGCCGGTCCGACGGGACGTTCACGTCCCGGTCGCCCACAGGGCGGAGATCGGCAGACAGGCCAGCCCGTCGCCGAAGCTGAGTGATTGGGCACCGCAGTAGAGCACGAACCCAGCGTGGAATCGTTCACCGAGCCGCCGCTGCAGGAGCTTCAGGCCACGGAAGTCCTCCGCACGCACCGTCTCCGCGGCCTTCACCTCAATACCAACAACCCGGCCGGCGTTGTCCTCCAGGAGCCCGTCCACTTCGTACTGGTCCCGGTCACGGTAGTGATACAGCCGGGCGGAGGTCTGGGACCAGGTCAGCTGCCGTGCCAGTTCGCTGAGGACGAAGTTCTCGAGCAGACCGCCAACAGGTCCATCAGTGTTGGGGCTCGTAGCCAGGTAACTGGCGAGGCCGATGTCCACGAAGATGACTTTGGACGTCGCGACCGCCCTCGTCGTGAGGTTCGTCGACCACGCCGGCACGAGCCGTACGAGGTAGACCGTCTCCAGAATGTTGATGTAGCTACGGACCGTCGGGGCCGAAAGGCTCAGCTCGCTTGCGACACGGCTGATGTTGAGCAGGCCGCCGGTCTGCGCGGCCAACAACAAAATGAGCCTGCGCATCTCACCGGACTTCTCGATGTCGGCCACCTGCCTGATATCACGGCTGAGCAGGTCCGAGACATAGCCCTCGAAGAACCGCTGCCGTCGCCGCGGGTTCTCTCGCCGCCATGCTTCCGGGTAACCGCCCCGGGCCATCCTGGCCAGGTAGTCCTTACGTTTCAGCGCCGACGGCTCGCTGCGCAGGTCGGCGCCGAGCGCGAAAGCGGCGTCGACGAAGCCGTCGGGGGCATCGTCGATCTCGCCCTGGGACAACGGCCAGAGTTCGACGGTCTCGGATCGACCGGGCAGTGCATCGGGCAGGCTGCGCAACGCGAGCAGGCGCGCGGATCCGGTCAGCAGAAATCGACCGGGCCGAGGGTCACGGTCGACGAGGTTCTTGATTGCCAGCCAGAGATCGGGCACTCGCTGCACCTCGTCGATGAGCATCAGGCCGTCGTGGTTGATGAACCGGACAGGGTCCTCGGTAGCGGCGGCGCGGGTCGCCGGATCATCGAGAAACCGTGCCACCCCGCCGGCCCGCGCCCGCAGCACGACCTCGGCCAGGGTGCTCTTGCCGACCTGGCGGGCACCGTTGACGACCACGACCCGTGTGTCGGTGAGCGCCTCCGCGATCAGGTCCACTGCTCGTCTGGGTACATAGCCAGCAGCCCTGCGCACGAGGTGATCGTAGCAGCATCCCTTCGATCTGCCGAATCTCGATCTTTAGATCTGCCGGCTCTACGTCTTTCAATCTGCCGAATATCGATCTTCAGATCTGCCGAAATTGCATCTCTGCATCGCGATGTATAGATGCTACGATGACGGCATGCGCACCACCATCGACCTACCAGAGGATCTTCACCGGCAAGCTATGTCGATCGCCAGGGACACCGCACGGACCTTGAGCGAGACGGTTGCCGACCTCATGCGTCGCGGCCTGGGGCACGGTAGTGCGGCGGAGATATCCCGAAGCGAACGGACCGGTCTCCCCGTGGTGCACCTTGGCACGGTCATCACGACCGAAGAGGTTCGCGCTCTGGACGACGACCAGTGACCACCCTCCTGGACGCCAACGTGCTGATTGCGCTCGTTGTCGCCGACCACGTCCACCACGACACCGCCGAGGCATGGCTCGCCAGCGCCGCCGGCCACTTTGCGACCTGCCCCATCACCGAGGGCAGCCTGGTACGCCTGCTCATCCGCGAAGGTCAGTCCGCACAGACGGCAACAGCAGTCGTGTCGGCGCTGACCAGCGACCCCCGCCACGAGTTCTGGCCGGACGAGGTGTCCTACCGCGCCGTGTCGATGAGGGGTGTCATCGGGCACCGGCAGGTGACCGATGCATACCTCGCGCAGCTCGCCCGTATACATGACGGCCGTCTCGCAAGCTTCGACCAGGGGCTGGCCAAGCTCCACGACGATGTCGTCGACCTGATCCCCACCCGATGAGCCGGCGAGTTCAAACGGTCGTAGCAACATATCGATGTCGCTATCTATCGATAGTAGGACTATTCTCTTTCGTTGATTTATTTGCGAAAGAGACCAACTTTGACGAAGAGCGCCCGGCAATAGGGGTGCGGATCAAGGAGCGGAGCTGGGGTGCGTGTGGCGCGAGGCGGCGGCGGGAGCCACCCTGGTGCTGGGTTCGGCTCGACGATCGTTCTTCATCGTGATCGACTCACTGGAATGGTACTTCTGCGGCGTGTCCCTCTGGTGGGTTGAAGCCGCGCCGGACCATGGTTCCCCAGTCCTGCCGGCCGCGCAGGAAGTTGAGGATGCCACGCAGCCGCCAGATGACGGTGAGCTGGCGGTAGCCGAGGTTTTCCAGGACGGACCAGGAGATGAGCAGGGCAAGATCGAGGGGATTGCCGGGGCCGTGGCCGGTGCTCTGGTCGAGGAGGACCGCGCTGAGGCTCAGCAGGACTCCCCAGCCGTAGGCAACGAGGAGGAACAACGCGGCAAAAGGCAGATTGATCGCCCCGAGG
Source organism: Protofrankia sp. CiT1 (assembly GCF_917627335.1). NCBI lineage: Bacteria > Bacillati > Actinomycetota > Actinomycetes > Frankiales > Frankiaceae > Protofrankia > Protofrankia sp. CiT1. The sequence goes on from NZ_CAKJTP010000021.1 coordinate 2,744, forward strand.
GCGATGGCCGCGACAAGCCCGAGCAGGCCGAGCCCCTCGATGACGGGGCCGAGCAGCTCGACCAGCACGAAGTAGGGGAACACGAGCAGGCCCAGCACGCCCCAGCGGGGATTGAGCAGCAGGGATCGATACCGGCGGAGCACGTCGGCGAGGCCTCGTTGCCAGCGGTCGCGCTGCCGGCCGAGCACCGCGAGGGATTCCGGTACCTCGGTCCAGGCGATCGGGTCGGGCACGAAGACGACCCGGCTCGGACCGCCGGTGGCCAATCCGTGGCTGCGCAGGTGCACGACGAGTTCCATATCCTCGCCGACCGTGTCGTGGACGTAGCCGCCGAGCGCCTGGATCGCGTCACGCCGGAAGACACCGAAGGCGCCGGAGATGATGAGGTTGCCGCCGAGCTGGTTCCAGCCGAGCCGGCCGTACAGGAAGGCTCGCAGGTACTCGACCCACTGGATGCCAGGCAGCGGGCGTCGCGGCACGTGGACGGACTCGACCCTGCCGCCGCGCACGGACGCCCCGTTCACGACGCGGATCGTGGCACCGGCTGCGACGACATCCTCGGCGTCCAGAAAAGGGCGCAGGATCCGGAGCAGCGCGTCTGGTTCGAGGATCGTGTCGGCGTCGATGGCGCAGACCAGCTCCCCGGTGGCGACGTTCAGGCCGGCGTTGAGCGAGTCGGCCTTGCGGCCGTTGTCCTTGTCCACAACGAGCAGTTGGGGGTTGGTCCTCGACTGGTAGAGCCCGCGGATGGGCTTGGTGGCCACAACCCGGCGGTAGATCGGATGAATCGGGCTGAGCTCGAACTCCCGCTGGAGCACGGCGAGCGTCGCGTCGGTGCTGCCGTCGTTGACAAGCACCAGCTCAAGATTGGAGTAGTGCAGGGTCAGCAGCGAGCGGACGCTGGTCGCCACGGTTGCCGCTTCGTTGTACGCGGGGGCGAGCACGCTGAGCCGGGGTACCGCCGCGGATCCGAGCAGCGGGTCCAGCCGTTCCCCGCGGATCATGTACCGGTGCCGGACCAGCTCCCGGCCCGCGCCGCAGAGCAGGAGTGTCTGGTAGCCGTTCGCGACGAGGAAGTACCCGAGCACCACCCAGGTCAGTCCCGACAGCAGCGCAGCCAGCGCATCGGACGGGCTCACAGCGTCGATGCCAGGTACGGGAGATCCAGCACCTGGCGGGCCATGTCCGCCGCGTACGGGTCGGCCTGCCGCAACGCCCGCCGAAGATAGAGGTACCCCGCCGGGCCCATCCGCCGCAGCGCGAGCGCCGCGTGCCGGCGGACCTCCCAGCTGGGATCCGCCAATGCGTCAGCCACCGCGGGTGCGGCGGGCCAGTGGCCGAGCGCGCCGAGGCCCCGGGCAGCCGTCGCGCGGACGGTCACGTCCGGGTCGCGGAGCAGTTCTGCCAGGCTCGCGACCGCTTCGGCGCCACCGATCGCCGCGACCACCTCGGCGGCGCGGGAGCGCACGGACGGATCGGGGCTGCGGCAGTGCAGGAGGCCGGGGGCGAGCAACGCGGGTTCCGCTAGTCCGGCCGCGACCTCGAGCGCGCTGGCCAGCCGGTGGACGTCCGGTGCGGTGAGGTAGCGCACGAGCGGGCGCACACCGCGACGACCGATCCGCAGCAGCGCGGCCTTTGCCGCGAAGCGGCACCGGAGCATCGGATCGTCGAGCATGTCCACCAGCCGGTCCGCGAGTGCCGGGTCGGGATGGTCGACAGCCCAGGCCGCGGCGGCGGCGCGTACCTGGGGGTGCGGGTCGGCAAACAGCGCGGGCACGGTATCGGCACCCTCGCCGAGCAGCGAGAGCGTCCGGACCGCGCGTAGCCGCCGCCACCAGCGGCGGCTACGGCACCACCCCGCGGCCTCGCCGATCAGGTCGGCGGAGCCGGCCCGTCGCAGGACCAGCTCGGACGCGGTCCCGTGCACGGGACCGGTGAGATCGGCGAGGGTGGCCAGCCGCAGCCGCCGCGGCAGCTGCGCGAACCGGTGGGACAGCTCTGCCGCTGGCGTCTTGGTGCCACCTCCGGCCTGGGAGCCCATGACCCGGGCGAGCCGGGCCCGGTCGCGCCGCCGGCGCGCGGCGGCGTAGGACGCGGTCGCGGCGAGTGCGGCGAGCAGCAGCACCAGCACCAGCGCCTCGGTGGCCACCACCGCGCGAAGCAGCTGGACGATCGTCATGACGCGATTACCCGCCGTACCCGTTGCAGGAGAACGGGGACACTGAACGGCTTGGCGATGTGGTCGGCCGCGCCCTGCTCGAGTGCCTCGAGGACTTCCGGCTCGGTTGACCGTACGGTCAGGACGATGACTTTCGAGGTAGCGAGCACACCGTCCCGGCGGAGCTGGCGCAGCACGTCGAAGCCGTTGACCTCGGGCAGGTCGACGTCGAGGAGGATGAGCCGGGCGCGCATCCGGTCCGGTCCGGTGAGCCGGCGCAGCGCCTCGCGCCCGTCACCCAGGCACACGACGCGGTAGCCGCGCGTCTCCAGCGCGTGGGTGAGCAGGTCGGTGAGTATCGGGTCGTCGTCGACGACGACCACGTCGGGCATCCGCTGGCGGTCAGCCACCGTGGGCTGCCAGCCGGCGGGCAGGACCCGGTCACCGGTGAGGCCCTTGGCCTGGTAGAGCGCGTGGTCCGCGGCCCGGTAGACCTCGTGCAGGCCACGCCCGTCAACGCCGTACTCGGCCACCCCGGCGGTGAAGGTGACCCGGAAGGGCGGGCTGTCACCGGCCCGGAACCGTTCCTGCCTGAACGCGGCGAGCGCGTCGGCGACACGCGCGACACCGTCATCGCGGGTCATGCCGTACATGCCGAGCGCGATTTCCTCGCCGCCCCACCGCGCGATGACGTCGTCGGCGCGGAAGGATGCGCTGAGCACCGCGGCGAGCCGTTGCAGCACCCGGTCGCCCACCGCATGCCCGTACCGGTCGTTGACCCCCTTGAACCGGTCGAGATCGAGCAGCGCGAAGGTCAGCGGCAGGTGGGTCTGGCGGGCGGTGGCCTCGAGGCGCTCCATCTCGTGCTCGAACTTGCGGCGGTTCGTCAGCCCGGTGAGCGGGTCGGTTTCGGCGAGCGCCTGATACAGCCGGACGCGATCAAGCCGATTCCGGACGCGGGTACGCAGCTCGGCTCCCCTCATCGGCTTGGTCACGTAGTCGTCGGCGCCGGCCGAGAACACCTCCTGGACGGTATGCGGGTCGGTGGCGGCGGTGAGGACGAGCACGGGCAGCCCGGCCCACCGGTCGTCACCGCGGACGAGGCGGCACAGCTCGATACCGGTGACGTCCGGCATGTCGACGTCGAGGAGTACGAGGTCGGGCCTGCTCCGTTCCAGCACATCCCAGAAACGCAGCGGCTCGGCGAGGGTCGTCAACCGCAGGGCGTCGTCCGCGAAGATGGCATGCAACGCCGCCAGGATGGCGGGATCGTCGTCGACGGCCAGCAGTCTCGCCACTCCCCGCTGGCGGCGGTCAAGCGCGGCGGTCAGTGCGGCCGCCAGACGGTCGGGCGCCAGTGAGTGGGGCAGGAAGCCACGAGCGCCGGCCCGGGCCGCCTGTACCCGGTCGCCGAGGATATTGGTGCCACCGATGACGAGCATCAGCGGGCTGGGCTCGCACC
>NZ_CAKJTP010000021.1:6780-31215 GCF_917627335.1 Protofrankia sp. CiT1
GCCGTATCCCCTCGAGCAGGCCGCATCCTCGCAACAGCGCCGCGTGGTCCCGCGGCCCGTCCGCGGCCAACATGCGCTCGAGGTCCCGGGCAAGATCGGAGGCGTGACCGAAACCGAAGGTACCAGCTGATCCAGCGAGTTTGTGCGCCTCGCGTGCGGCGCGTTCCCGGGCCGCCTCGTCGAGGCGGCCCTCCAGCAGCGCGGCGACCGCATCGTCCAACACGTCGATCCGGGCGAGCAGCGCGGGCCCGGCGCGCTCCCAGACCGCCCGCACCGCGCGGGAGACGTCCGCATGCCGGGGAGGCGCGCTCAGTCGGTCCACGCCAGGCAGGCGGCCACCTGGTCCGCCAGGTTCATCGGGTCGAACGGTTTGGTCAGCACGCCGGCGACGTCCTGAGCGGCCCAGCGCTGCCGCTCGCTGCTCTGGACCTTCGCCGTGAGGAAGACGACCGGGATCATCCGGGTCAGCTCCTGTGCCCGCAGCCGCGCCAGCGCCGTCGGACCGTCCATCCCCGGCATCATCACGTCGAGCAGGATCGCGTCGGGACATCGTGCCGCCGCCATGACCAGCGCCTCCTGCCCGCCGCTCGCCGTACTCACCTCCCAGCCGCCGACCATCTCCAGGCTCATCTGGGCCACCTCGCGGATCGCCTCGTCGTCGTCCACGACCAGGATGTGATGAACGCTCACGGTCCTCCCCGCTCATCTCGTAGACCCGTCCCTCCATGCATGCGGAAACCTGGGGCCGCTGGCCGCGCGGCGGCGAACGGATCGCGCCGCCGCCAGCCGCCGTCAGCCCTCCTGCCGATCATCGGCCTGCCGGCCGATGCCCTCCCCGACGGCGGGCTGGGTATCGGTGATCCGGTTGAGCAGTTCGACAACGCGTTGCTCGAACTCCTCCGGCTTGGTGCGGCTCTTGGTCATGAAATGGGTTTCGCCGAGCATCAACCGGCGTCGCTCATCGTCACTCAGGTCCAGCGCCGTATAGACGACGACCGGCACACCACGGAGACGGTCGTCCCGGCGCAGCCGGTCGACCACGCCGAAGCCGTCCAGCTCGGGCAGGTCGAGGTCGAGGACTATCAGTTGCGGCAGCAGACGCTGGCTGAGCTCCACGGCCTCCTCCCCGGTCACCGCGAGGACGGCCGCCAGGCCGCTGCCGGCGAACCTCTCGATGAGGACCTGGCCGAGCCCCTCGTCGTCCTCCACCACGAGGACGCGACGTGGGTGCGGCTGCCCGTCGAGGACTCGCTCGAGAGCCGTGACCAGTTCGCCAAGACCCAACGGCTTGGGTATCCACTCGTCGGCGGCGGGAACAGCGTTGCTGTCGTCCGGGGTGAGCCCGGACAGGATGACAATCGGGACATCCGCGGTCCGCGGCCGTCGTTTCAGCTCGACCGCGGTCTCCCAGCCGTTCAGTCCCGGCATGAGCAGGTCCAGAACGATCACGTTCGGCGGGTCGGCTGTCGCCCGCTCCAGTGCCTCACGCCCCGAGCTGGCCGACACGACGCGGTAGCCCTGATCTACCAGTACCGTGCGCAGGACCTCCAGCAAAGCCGTATCGTCGTCACAGATCAGTACCGACCGTGGCTCACGGCTGTGCGCCATCGGGTGAACCGCCGGTAGCTGGAATGAGAAGGTCGCCCCGCGCCCCGGCTCGCTTTCCGCCCAGATACAGCCGCCGTGCTGTTCCACGATTCCCCGGCAGATCGCCAGCCCCAGCCCGGTGCCGCCCTTCTGCCGGGAATCGGAGGCGTCGATCTGCTCGAACCTGCCGAACACCTTCTCCAGCGCGTCCGCCGGAATCCCGCGGCCTTCGTCGCGGACGCGGAACAACTGGCCGCGGTCCCGCGGCATACTGCTGATCGTCACGGTGCCGCCGCGGGCGGAGAACTTCACGGCGTTGCCGATGAGGTTCGTCAACGTCTGGTTGATCCGGTCCGGGTCCGCCCACACCGCGCCACTGGTCACGTCGGTGCGCAGGATCACCCCTGCTTCGTCGGCGAACGCCGCCAGTTCGGTGACGGCGGCGGCGAGCAGGTCGGCGGCCTCGCAGGTACGCCGCTGCAGCACAAGCCTGCCAGCGGACATCCGTTCGACGTCGAGGATATCGTTGATCAGGCGAATCAGCCGGTCGGTACTGTCCACAGCGACGTCGGTCATCCGCTGTGCCCGCTGCGGAAGACCGCCGAGCACCCCGCCGGCCAGCAGGCCGAGCGCACCGCGGATCGACGTCAGCGGGGTTCGGAGCTCGTGGCTGACGACGGAGATGAACTCGTTACGCATTCGCTCGACTACCCGTCGCTCGGTCACGTCTCGGAACACCACCACCGCGCCGGCGACAACCCCATCATCCATGATCGAAGTCACCGTGTGCTCAGCGGGAAAGGTCGTGCCGTCGGCCCGGCAGTAGTGGATCTCAACCGACGCACCCTGCCTGTCCTCCGAGGGCCGCGCCACAGACGACGCGACCCGGCCATCAGCTGACCGGCCGGCGGCGGCCGGGGCCGTCACGATCAGTTCATGGGGCTGACCGACAACCGCGTCCGCTGTGCTGCCCAACAGGCGCACGGCCGCGTCATTGACGAAGGTGACGCGGCCGTCGACGCCCACGCCATAGATGCCGTCCCCGGCCGAGTTGAGGATCAGCTCCTGTTGACGGGTCAACCGCTCCAGCGCGTTTCGCTGCCGCCCGAGCCCGCGGGTGAGACTGGCGTTGGCGAGGATGGTCAGGACCGCCCGCGCGGTGACGAGCCCGAGCAGAGCGACGCCGAGAGCCGCGAGCAACGGCACATAGGTCCCGCCCGCGTCGCGGAACCCGTTGACAATTCCCCAGCTCAATGCCGCTAGCGCAAGTGGGTACGGCAGGATCTCGACCACCAGCCGCGCGCGGCCCAGCCGGGCGGGGGTGGGTGTGTGCTGTTTCGGCAGGGTGGTCGTGAGCGCCGCGACAGCCGCGAAAGCGATCAGTAGATAGCCGCTGATCCCGACCGCGTCCAAGGCTGTTCCTGTGCTGTTGCGACCGGTCGCCTCGAGATAGTGGTCGCCGACCTCGCCCGTGGCCTGCGCCAGCACTCCCGCGGCGACCAGCACCAGAGGAAGCCGGCCGCCCGGCCGGCCGCGAAACCCCAGCGCCACCACCGCGCCGATAATGACGACGTGGCCGATGATGTGGACGACGGTGATGTGTCGCTCCATGCCGGCGATCGTGTGGGGGCGGTAAATGGGCTTGAGAAACCGTTCCCAGGTCAACAGCAGCACCGCCAACGCAATGATCACTCCATCGATGGCGACACGGGCACGTTCGACCGCCCCCAGGAAACCGTTCGCAAGAACGATCACCGCGGCCAACACGAACGGGACCGCGGCCAGCTCGCCGATGTCCACCGGAAGCGGCGGGGACGAGTCCGTGACCACCAGCGAGACGAACGCGACGACCTGGGCGACGCTCAACGAGGCGACCGCGGCGGCGAGCAGCGCCCAGCCGAGCCGCTCCTGGCCGCGGTGACAGCGGCCGGCATAGGCGCACAGGGCAGCGGCCAGGAGCGACACCGCGACGAAGGCGCTCCGCGAGACGACGCTCCTGGTATAGGCGCCGCCGAAGTCATTAAGATCCCAGCTGGCCAGCGCCACGATGAGGGCGCTGGCCAGCACCACCGCGGATCGCCACACTCCCGCCGCGCTGCCGGACCGCCCACCCGCGGCCTCGGATCCGCGGCCTGTCCCGACCGAAACCTCCGCCGTCTCCGTTTCCGTTTCCGCCTCCGCTCCCGCTCCCGGGCACAGCGCGCCGTCCTTCGACGCGGTCTACCGATCGACCACGGATGCTCCCGATGCCCGGCGACGCAGGAAGGAAACCGCCCGAACCAAGCACTACCCTGAGTCTTCTATCAAGCACTAATGGTTACCTTGATTCGCTCGGATCGCCACCGCAGCGCGAACCAGGGCCCGTAGGCCGGCCCGAGGCGGAGATCCCAGGGCGGAGATCCCAGGGCGACCACCGTCCGCGCGCACTCGACCAGCACCGCCTCGTCGCCCCCACTCGGGACGATGATCACCCCGCAACACCGGCACATCATCAAGATTTTCCGACGCTCGGTGATATTTGGTGATATGCGATGGCCTTCGGTACCGGCGCCGGCCGAGCATCGGGCGCATGACCGCCCGGCCCGACTCCACAAAAAAATTAATCCAATACACCAATAAATCTCATGTGCCAATCAAGACCATAGCGGCCGTACTGGACAACGCCCGGCCAAACACCTGTGTGAGCTGCGCAAATGTACCGGCACACCGTAAAAGTTGACCGGCTACGCACGCACTACCTATCCTTCGAACATAAACCCGTTCCAGCTTGATATTGGTTAAGCTGGCAGCTCAGAAGGAGTATCTATGAAGACAGCTTCCATGTTTACCGTCAAGCCAGTTTTGATGTTGCTGATCGCGACGCTCCTTGCCGTCGGTGCGCTAGTCGCAACTCCGGCGCTGACGGGCAGCACATCGACATTCCATCTGGCCGAGGACGAATCCGCGTTTTTCGTACCCTCTATCGCGGAAGATGATGTGAAAAAAATGAAAGAAAACGAATGGAAGGAACCGATCCACAGACATCCATATGGTCCAGAATGGGACCTCCGTAGCAAGATTTCGTCAAAGTAGCTATGACTGTATGTAACAATGCTCGCATGTCGGGATGGGGGGTTGGGGCCGCAGTGTGTAGGTGTCCCCAAAGGTTCGAGGCCTCCCCAGGGACGGTGAGACGGCGGGCTGCCGGTCACGAAGAGCGACTGGAACTGTGGGGCTGTCGGGGTGCGACACACGAGGCCGAGGTTATTGCTTAGAGGCACGACTCCTGATGATCTTTGGGTATCTCATCCCATGGGTCCCCAAGAGTCGGTCAGGTAGCCCCGGCGGGGTGCAGGTGATGGTGGGCCCGAACGCGCCGCTGGATGTGGCGGGCAAGTGGTGGGACTCGCTGACGCTGGCGGGCACGATGGCTGCCCTGTGGTACCGGGCTCAGGTCTCCGGGTTCCCGGGTGGTCGGCACCGTCGGGACGGGGGCCGGTGATGGCCGGCGGCGTGGTGCGGGCGCTGAGCTGCACGCGGCACACCGGTCCCGGGGACGGCGCCGAACAGCGGGAGGTCTTCAGCTCGGCGTGTGTGGCGCGGGGCTGGTCGGCTGGGGGTGCAGTGCGTGAGTTCGGGTCGAGGCTGCGGGCCTGGTGGGCGGCGCTGGGGCTGGTACAGGCGGGCCGGTATGACGTGGTGGTGGTCGACAGCATCGACCGGCTTGAAAGACGAAAAGAACGTTAGCGACGGCGATCACAAAACGGGCCAAGATCATGATCTGACACCTTCCGGATGCCTACCCGCACTGCCTCTATGCTGACGTCCGTGGACTTCAGGGATGTGGGCGAGCGGCGGCAGATGCGGCGGCCATCGATAGAGGTTGACGAGCTAGAAGACGCTTCAACTGGCTTGAGGGGCCAATTTGATCTAGATGGTCTTCGGCTGACAGGCGAGCAGTCTGGCGTCCGTGGCGAAGGAAGTATTTCTCGCTCCATTCTGTCGGGAAGTGAACTTTCGGATGCCAGCCTCGGGCCCCTTAGCTGCACCGATGTTCGATTTGAGGGTGTGGACCTCTCTAACTCTTCCTGGACTGGCGCTGGCATGCGCAGGGTCGAGTTCGCGGGATGTCGAGCGGTGGGCTGGTCGGCTCAATTTGAGCGCGTCGAAGATGTCGCGTTCACTGACTGTCGACTGGACTACTGCTCATGGGTGACAGAAAATAGCTCGGGTTTGGTGCTGTTCGAGGGATGCACTTTCCGGGATGCCGAGTTCGGCGGACGCATGGACAAGTTTATCTTCCGCGGCTGCAAGCTAGCCGGCGTACGTTTCGACGCGACGTCTGCCGTACAGTGCGACCTTCGGGATGCCGAGATCCATGGTATGCATGGCCTTGCCACGATGCGCGGCGCTAGAATCGGCCTGCACCAAGCTAGCGAAGCCGGTGTGATTCTCGCGGAAGACATCGGACTTTCGATTGAATAAGGGGTGGGAGCTGAATCTACTTCTTCTTCCCCTTCTTGTTCCAGTTGTCCCAGCTCGGGCTGTTGTCGAATTTTGTCGCTTTTTTACCCCAATTGTCCCAGCTCGGGCGGTTGTCGAACTTTTGGGAAGATGCTCCCTGCTCGGGAGGGCTCGGCCAGTCCTCGACGAATTCGCGGATGGATCCGCCGACTGCCTCCATCAGTAGGATCTTGCTATTTCGGCAGTAGCTTGTCTCCGTGCTGTCCAGGCGGCCGTGTTCAAAGTATCGATTTGCGGCGTGACCTCCGCGGCAGAAGTCAAAGAGTCGACACGATTCGCGACACTCCTCGACTCCGCGGGCGTAGTCGAGAACCCAACTCGATCGCCAACCACTTAAGATGATGTGGTGGAGTGGGTGTTTCAGCACGTTCCCGCAGGAGAAGCCGCCGTAGTGAGGCGAGGAGTAGCCGGAAAGCTCGGGAGAGTAGAGCGTCACGTTTCCGTCCCATGCGACGGTCGGAAACGGGTCGGTGAGGGGAGACTCGCTGTCCTGACCTGGGGTCAGGGTGTACGCTCTGATGCGCTCAAACTCGCGCACGGGAATTTTTGGGTCGGATTTCCACGCTTCCCACAGTGCTGTCCAGAAGTCGGCGATTGCGTGATCGGTGAAGTGATGGTTCCGGATGTTGACGCCTTCGCGTTCCTCGATGTTGATAGCCAGGGAGCTGGCTCCCAGCGAGAGCGAAAAGGCGTAGAGTTCTTCGGCGCGTTGCGGACTGGGGTCTGAGATCACCGCGATCATGTCGAACGATAGTCCTCGATCCCGAAGAACTTCGACACCGGCAACGATGCGATCGAATGCCTCACGGCCGGCGTAGTCCCGACGTTGCGCGCTCGCGGCTCGGTCACCGTCGATACTGATCCCAATGTGGATATTCCGCTGTTCGAATAGGTCTGCCCACTGCCTGTCGATGAGCGTCGCGTTCGTCTGGATAACGTGTTCGCTCGAAGCCGGAAAGCAATCCATTAGGTGTGTGAAATGTTGAATTCCGGCGGTTAGCGGCTCGCCGCCATGCCAGATGACTTCCGTTTGCTGGAGGTTTTGGAGGCTGTTGAAGATTTCGATTCCTGTCGCGACAGCTCGGGCGACTGACGGGGCCATGAGTTGGCGGGAGCGACGGGCGGGAAGATAGCAGTAAGAGCAGTCAAGATTACACAGGGGTGTCGGTTGCATAACGACACTTGTGATGGTTGCGGGGGCAGGGGGCATCGTCTCTCCTTGCTCTTTTCGCCGTGAACACTGATATCAGTTCGTGCCTGATAGAAAATTACAGCGGTCGGCAAAGGGTAGTTCAGTCATGCGGTGAAGGCTGGGCTATTGCCGCTATCTCGGGAGTGCGCGGATCTGCGCGAATGCTTCGATCTCGGCTGCGGTGTCACGAGCGATGGGTGAGCCGTGGTGGCGTGCCTCACTGAGAGCTGTCTGTACCCGTTGCACGTTGCTAACGATTCCGAATAGCCGGTACTGCGGTGGGATGTCGAGTACCGGCCGGAGGGCCTCGTGGGCTCCGTCTGCGTCACCTTGGCGGGCACGGGCAAGGCTCAGGTCAATGCGGGCGCCTGCGGAGTTGCCGAGTTTGGCTGCACCGGCGGGCGTCTCGCTGAATGCAGTGACGGCGGTCATCGCGGCCTGTTCGGCTGCGGTGGCATCGGGTAGGAGTGACAGGGCGTCGGCTGTGACGAAGAGGCTGTCAGGCATGGACAGCGTGACTTGGCCTCCCATCTCGTCCAGCTCGTCGGGCTGTGTTAGCTCGCCAGCGCGGGCGGCGGCGGCCAGCGCGGCCTGTGCCTCCTCGGCGTTGCCGATGGCGGCTTGGGCACGGGCCTCTCGTAGCGCGCGCCCGATCGCTGATGTGCCGCTCGTGACGGCTGCGTCGGCTGATGCGAGCTGGACGTACCGGAGAGACTCGTGGTGCCATCCAGCCCATCGTGTGATGGAGCACTGCTCGTTGCGGAGCCAGACCCGTAGGCCAGGGTGTCCCGCACGGTCGGCGCAAAGAAGCGCGGTGCGGGTCTGGGTCATGGCCGCATCGATCTGACCGAGATCAAGGCTGGCATGGGCAAGCAGGCCGCAAATGACACCCGTGAGAAAGTAGAGATCGCGTGCTTGATCGGGTTGGGTCGGGCCGTCGAGATAGCGGAAGGCGAAGCGCTGTGTGGCGCTGAGGTCTGGCAGGAGGGCTGGACCGCCGCCGGCAGGGTATGCGCGTGCGATACGGCGCACCTCGTTGTAGAGCAGCGTCACGGCCTCTGGGCCGGCGTCGGCTGCCTGCGCGTGCGCGAAGAAACGAGCGGTGTCGTCAGCGGCCATGAGACTCAGCCCTTCCGGTGCTGCCATATCGGGAGATGAGCCGCGGTGGCTCCTCTCCCTACCAGAGTAGGCAGCAAGGGCGTCGGTCTGCGGTAGGGATGCGCCCGACGTCGGAAGGGCGGGGACACCTGCGGATGAGTCGCGGGACACCCGGGTGGGCGGTGCGAACAGATCATCAACCGGCCGCTGAAAGATCGTTTCCAGTATCAGGCAGGCTGACGGGTACGGGTGGGTCTTGAGTGACCCCGCCATCCAGCGCTTGGCCTGACGCTCTCCCACCTCATCCGCCTTCACCTTGATCGCCTGGGCTGCGGCCGTGTACTCGCGCAGGAAGTCCTGGACGGTCCAATGCCGCTCATGGACGAGCCGAGCAAGCAGCGTGCGGGCGGTATTCACAGGCGGCGGTGTCATGGGCGCGTTCTCTCAGCTTGACGGCGGAGGACGAACAGAGGTGCCTCGCCATGGTGGCCGCACTGGCGAGAATTGTCACGTGACGGGAGCTAGAAGTCACGGAAGGACACCTTGAAGTCCCCGTGTGCCTGATCGGCTCATGCAGACGTCACGAAGAAGGCTGAGAACGGACACTAAGGAGACTCATCTGGACACAGATAGTCATCTGTGGGCGGTTTTGGTCGGGCTTAGGGTCGTCCCCCCGGTTGGGGCCGCGGGGGGTGCGGTGGAGCTGCCCCGATGGCTGGTTCTGACGTGGCTCCCGCGGCGGTCCTGGGTGTGGCTTCGGACCACACATCTGTCCTGTCTGCGCCGGGGGCCGGGCCTGTAGAAATAACGGCTCTGCCAAGATTTCGGTGGTGGCAGAGCCGTTAAGTTGACAGACCCGGTTGGGGGTGGCGACTGACGAGCCGGGGTACCCGTGCCTCGCGCAGCGATGGACGGGGAGCGATGACGCGAGGCGCGTGCCCCAGTCCCGCGACGCCGCGTCCCCTATTGCCGGTCGCGCTTGAGCATCAGGCCGTCGTGGCGAATGAACAGGACCGGGTCCTCGGTAGCGGCGGCCCGGGTCGCCGGATCATCGAGAAACCGTGCCACCCCGTCGGCCCGCGCCCGCAGCACAACCTCGGCCAGGTGCTCTTACCGACCTGGCGGGCACCGTTGACGACCACGACCCGCGTGTCGGACAACACCTCCATGATCAGCTCTACGGCTCGTCTGGGTACATAGTCAGCCGCCCTGCGCACGCAGCGATCATAGCAGCGCCCCTTCGATCCACCGAATGTCGATCTTTCGATCTGCCGAACCATAACCTTTCGATCTGCCGACCTACGATCTTGCGATCTGCCGAACCGGCCAGCCACACCGCACGGCGCATACGACGACACCCCGACCGGTCATCCGGCGGGGAAGTCGGGGACGGTGATCGAGCCGTCCGCCGCGAGCGGGAAGCCCGGGTTGTACGCAATCTCCCAGGCGTGGCCGTCGAGGTCGGTGAAAACTCCCGCATATCCGCCATAAAACGTCTTGGCCGGCGGACGGGTGACCGTGGCCCCTGCCCGCTCCGCCATCGCGACGACATCGTCGACCTCCGCCTCGGACCGAACATTGTGCGCGAGGGCGACGCCGCTGAAGCCACCTGCCGGCCCGTCCATAATACCGCAGTCGCGCGCGAGTTTGTCGCGGCCCCAGAGGACGAACGCGATGCCGCCGGCCTGAAAGAACACGGTCTCTTCGACCTCCTGGCCCTGCCAGCCCAGCCGCTCGTAAAACGCCCGAGCGCGCCGCACGTCAACAACACCCAATGTAATCAAACTAACACGCTGCTCCATTGCTGGAGCGTACTTCGCCAGGGGCGCGGGCCCGGTTACCAGAGCACGTCATCGACGGGCGGCCATGCTCTGACGACGTGCCAGGGACAGGCTATCCGTGCTTGACTGGCTATCCATGACGGCGCCCCGGTCTGCCGTACGTACGGCACTGATCACCGTAGACGATGACCAGAGCGTCTCCCGCGCGGTCAGCCGGGACCTGCGACGGCGGTACGGCGAGAACCACCGGATCATCCGAGCCGATTCGGGCGAACAGGCGCTGGACGCGATGCGTGAGCTCAAGCTGCGCGGTGATCATGTCGCGGTGATCCTGGCCGACTACCGCATGCCACGGATGAACGGCATCGAATTCCTTGAACAGGCGATGGACCTGTTCCCCACAGCTCGGCGGGTGCTGCTGACCGCGTACGCCGACACCGATGCCGCGATCGACGCCATCAACGTCGTCGACCTGGACCACTACCTGCTCAAGCCGTGGGACCCGCCCGAGGAGAAGCTCTACCCGGTCGTGGACGCCCTGCTCGACGCCTGGCACACCACAGACCACCGGCCCGTACCAGAGACCAAGGTCATCGGCCACCGCTGGTCAGCGCGATCGCACGACGTCCGGGACTTCCTCGCCCGCAACCAGGTGCCCTACCGGTGGTACCTCGCCGACGAACCGGAAGGCGAGCGCCTGCTGGCCGCGGCCGGAACGGACGGCACAACCCTCCCCGTCGTGATCACCGAAAACGGCGAGGCACTGGTGGAGCCCACCGACTCGCAGCTCGCCAGCCGGGTCGGCCTCAGCACCGCGCCCGCCGCCGGCTTCTACGACATGATCGTCATCGGCGGGGGCCCGGCAGGCCTGGGCGCGGCCGTGTACGGCGCGTCCGAAGGGCTGCGGACCGTGCTGGTCGAACGGACCGCAACCGGTGGTCAGGCCGGCCAGAGCTCACGGATCGAGAACTACCTCGGCTTCCCCGACGGCGTGTCCGGGGCACAGCTCACCGACCGCGCCCGCCGACAGGCGGCCAAATTCGGCGCCGAGATACTCACCGCCCGTGACGTCGTCGGCCTGGAGGTCAACGGCTCGGGGCGGACCGTGCGCTTCGCCGACGGAGGACAGATCGACGCCCACACCGTCATCCTGGCGACCGGCGTGTCCTACCAGCAGCTGGCGGCTCCCGGCCTGGAGCCGCTGACCGGGCGCGGCGTCTTCTACGGCTCCGCGCTGACCGAGGCGTCCGGCTGCGCGGGACAGGATATCTACATCGTCGGTGGGGCGAACTCCGCCGGGCAGGCCGCGGTGTACTTCGCCCGGCATGCCCGCTCGGTGGTCATGCTGGTCCGCGGCCCGTCGCTGGAAGCGTCCATGTCCCACTACCTCATCGAGCAGATCGCCGGCATCCCGACGATCTCGGTACGGACCTGTACCGAGGTGCTCGCCGGCCACGGCACGCAACACCTGGAGCAGCTGACGATCCGGGACAACACGACCGGTGCCACGGAGACGGTCGACGCGCAGTGGCTGTTCATCTTCATCGGGGCGGCACCGCGCACCGACTGGCTGGACGGTGTGATCGTCCGTGATGGCCGCGGATTCGTCATTGCCGGCCCTGACCTCGTGGTCGACGGCCAACGGCCGCGCGGATGGTCCCTGGACCGGGATCCGTACCACCTCGAGACCAGCGTTCCGGGCGTCTTCGTGGCCGGGGACGCGCGGGCCGAGTCGGTGAAGCGGGTCGCGTCCGCGGTCGGTGAGGGTGCCATGGCCGTCACCCTGGTCCACCGGTATCTGGACAAGCGATGACCGGCCCGGCGCGGAGCGCCCCGTCAGCGGCGTGCGGCCCAGACGAGCTCCGCACGCTGTTCCTGTTCGAGAAACTCACCGAGGACCAGTTGGCCCGGCTGTGCGCGGACGGACGTGTCGAGCTCATCGAATCAGGACCGGTGTACGCCGAAGGCGAGCCTGCCAGCTGCTTCTATGTGCTCATCGAGGGAGCGCTGGTGCTGTCGCGGCGGGTCGGCGCCGACGACGTGGAGATCAGCCGCACGTCCCAGCGCGGTGTGTACGCGGGTGCCTTTCAGGCCTACCTGGGCGACCGCGTCCCGCAGGTCTACACCGCCTCGCTGCGGGTCAGTGAGCCGTCGCGCTTCTTCGTGCTCCCGGCGGACGCGCTGGCGCGGCTGATGCGGGAGTGGTTCCCGATGGCCGTACACATGCTGGAGGGGTTGTTCCTCGGCATGCGGACCACCCAGCAGGCGATCGGTCAGCGGGAGCGGCTGCTGGCGCTGGGCTCGCTGTCCGCCGGGCTCACCCACGAGCTGAACAACCCGGCCGCCGCCGCGGTACGGGCGGCCTCGGCGTTGCGGGAACGGGTCGCCGGGATGCGGCACAAACTCGCTCTGATCGCCTCGGGCCCGTACGACCGGGCCACCCTGGGAATCCTGATCCGGCTGCAGGAGGAGGCGGTGGAGCGGGTCGCGAAGGCACCCGTGCTGACTCCGCTGGAGGCCGGCGACCGGGAGGACGCGGTCACCGACTGGCTCGACGATCACGGTATCGCCGGCGGATGGGATCTCGCCCCGACCTTCGTCCAGGCTGGTCTGGACCTGCCCTGGTTGGAGCAGGTCGCGGGCAGCGTCCCCGACGCGATACGTGAGGGTGCCGTCCGCTGGCTGAACTACACGGTCGAAACCGAGCTGCTCATGAACGAGATCGAGGACTCCACGGCCCGAATTTCCACCCTGGTGGCCGCCGCCAAGCAGTACTCCCAGCTGGACCGTGCGCCGTACCAGCGGGTCGACGTCCACGAGCTGCTGGACAGCACCCTGGTGATGCTCGCCGGCAAGATCGGCGATGGCGTCACCGTTGTCAGGGAGTACGACCGGGCCCTACCGAAGATCCCCGCCTATGCCGCCGAGCTCAACCAGGTCTGGACGAATCTGATCGACAACGCGGTCGCCGCCATGGACGGCGTCGGCACGTTGACCGTGCGCACGGCACCCAGCCAGGACCACCTGGGCGTCGACCACGTGGTCGTCGAGATCGCCGACACCGGGCCGGGCGTGGCACCGGAGATCCGCGACCGGATCTTCGAACCGTTCTTCACCACCAAACCGGTGGGTGCAGGCACCGGTCTTGGCCTGGACATCTCCTGGCGCATCGTGGTCACCAAACACCACGGTGACCTGTCGGTGGAGTCGGTGCCCGGTGACACCCGGTTCCGGGTCCGGCTGCCTGCCGAACCGGCCGATGAACCGGCCGTATGACCGAGTGAGGCACATGACCGGGCGAGGCACATGACCGAAGGGAGCCAGCCAGATGGCTGAGGTGAGCACGATCGACCCGGCTGCGCCACCGAGCGGGACGGGCTGCGCCGAATGCACCGCCGGTAACGGCCCCGGGTGGTGGTTCCATCTGCGCCGCTGCGCCGGCTGTGGTCACATCGGCTGCTGCGACTCCTCCCCCTCCCAGCACGCGAGCGCGCACGCGACCACGACCGGACATCGGTTGATCCGCAGCTTCGAGCCAGGCGAGACCTGGTTCTGGGACTATCAGACCCAGCAGTACTACGACGGGCCGCCGCTGGCGCCGCCCGAGCATCACCCACTGGGCCAACCGACGCCCGGCCCGGCCGGCCGGGTACCCGCCGACTGGCAGGAGCAGCTGCGCTGAGGGCGGCTGCCGTTCGTCGACAAGATCGGCGCGAGTTTGTCGTCAGGTACGCCTATCCGGCCGAAAACCGTACCTGACAACAAACAAACGCCGATCACCGCCTCCATGAAGGGTCACGTTCTGAAAGCCCGGTTCAGAAGTCGATCATCTGGGCCAGCACGGTGCGTACCTCGGCTATCTGCTCGACGTCCAGCCGGTAGAGCGGACCGCGACCGGTGAGCCGGTTGGCCGAGACAGTACGGACCTGTTCAGTGATGGCCCAGCTGGTGGGCTTCCCGGAGATGTCGATCCGGACCCGATGGACCCAGCCAGGCCGCTCCCGAGCGGTCAGCGGAAGGACGCTCACCAGCGCACCACCGGTCAGAGCCAGGTGGAAGCGGGAGGACACCACGAGGGCCAGAGGCTCCTGGCAACAGCGTCTCATCCGGCCCTGGGAGCCCTCGAATCGTCAGCAGTGCGCGCCCGTGTACGGGCATACGTCGGGATCGAAGTTCTCCTTGAGACCTTCGATGAAAAGCTTCGTCGGTTCTCTGCCGGGATCAAGCCATCGCGCCACCGAGAGCCCGGTGACCTGATCGACACCCGCAGCCTTGAGTACGGCGGACGCCGACTGCAAACGCCCTCCGCCGACCCAGGTGTCCTCGAGCAGGAGGACATGGCGAGAGCCGGCGCCGCTGGGAGACAGGACGAAGTGCGCTGGATTGAACGACCGTTTATCACCGACCGTCTCGCTCACGTGCACGGGCACATGTGGGACTCGACCCATGAACTGTGAAGCAATCCGTGCGAGCGGATGCAGGCCCTGTCGGCCAGACAGCGACGGGACGTAGGCCCAGGCGTCCGGGTGCGTGCCGCCGCGGTCCGCGATGCAGTTCCAGTGCGCGACCACGGCGTAGGTCAGAAGAGACGCAACTAGCTGATAGCTCGTGGCACCGCCGCGCTTGTAGGCGTGCATCGTCTGCCCCGACTGCGCCCTCGGCCACGCGTAGGTGACGAATCCGAGGTGATCTGCCAGCCCGACGCTACCTACTCGCTCGGCACACCTATAGCAGGTGGGGAAGCCCGGGTTTGGGATACCTGCGCAGGTGCTGCAAGTAACTCCGGGTACCCATCGCGCATTGCGGAGGAACAAGCTTCCCGTTCTGCCAACGAGGTCGCGGAGTGTGTCAAGAGCGGGCGAGCGGGTGACCATCAGACAGTGATCTGACTGAGAACCGCTTCCAGTCGGCTCGGACGTTCGGCAAGCTCTTCGACCACGGCTCTCACCTCGGCGATCGACGATGCGACGTAGACGTCGGGATGACCGACGAGTTCCCTGCCCCACTGGGTGCTGTTGACGACGAGATCGGTCAGAATCACGGGCCGGCCGTGATGCACCGCCATCCGGGCCTGAATGCGGGCGCCGCTACGCTCCCCCGCCTCAACGACGATCGTGGTGATGCCGTAGCCGGACATCACCGCGTTACGCATCGGAAAGTTGTGCTGCTGAGGCGGCGCATCTGGCCAGAACTGTGACAGCACCAGCCCCGTCTCCGCGATGCGCTCCTGAAGTCCGCGGTTGCCGGCTGGGTAGCACCTGTTGATCCCAGTACCGATGACGGCCACGGTGCGTCCACCGCTGGCAATGGTGGTCTCGTGGGCAGCGGTGTCGATCCCCGCCGCGAGACCGGCAACCACGGTGAGCTCCATCGAAACCAGTGCGTCGGCGATGGACCTGGCCATCTGGAGGCCCCGCTCCGACGCCTCGCGCGAACCCACGACGGAGACGGCCTTGTCGTCGGCAAGCAGGCGGCCGCGGGCAAACAGAAACGGGGGAGCCTCGTGGATGTCGCGGACGCGGGCCGGATAGCACTCATCGACGATCGAGAGGAACTCCAGCCCGGCTGCATGCCAGGCACGGACCTCGCCCCGCGCTTCGTCGAGCAGTGTGGCGTGGTCGTCGTCGCCGAAGAGGCTTTCAGCGACGAGCTGTGCCCGCGCCGCCGCGACGCTCCCGTTCTCCAGGACAACACCGGCGAGCTGGAGCCAGTTGAGCCCGCGCGGTCGCTCTCGAAGCAGCGCGACGAGCTCTGCCTGCTCCTCGATGCCCGGCTGCGCCACGCCGCCAGCGTAGTGGACGCGAGTACCGCGGGATCGTAGTCGCCTCACAATGCAACCGAACATACGTGCGAATATACACCGACATCGCGCTCGTGGACTACCCCGGCCAGTTGACGCTTGACGCTGCGCCTGACGGAAGTCGATCATGTCAGGCATGACAGTTGGGCAGGCATCGATCAACGCTCGCGATCTCAGTCGTCACGCGGCGAGCGTGCTCGACCGCGTCGAGCACGGCGAGCGGCTGGTGGTGACGCGCGGCGGGGAACCGATCGCAGAGATCATCCCTATCGCCCGTACCCAACGCCTGGTCGCCCGCTGGGTACGGGACGGCCTCATCCCTGAACCTCCTCCGGCGGGCTACGCCACGGCCACGGCCGTGGCGAGCGCCGCACAAGGCCTACCCTCGGTCCCGGCGGGCAGGACCGCCACGGACGTTCTGCGCGAAATGCGCGAGGACGAGCGTTAGTGATCTATCTGGATACCAGTGCGGTCGTCAAGCTCCTCCGCCGTGAGACGGAAACGGACACGCTGGTCAAACAATCTCGACGCACACCCCGACCGCGAGTTTCTCACGTCCGCGCTGACCACCGTCGAAGCCGCACGGGCCCTGACCGCGATCGGCCCGGCGGACGTCGCGACCCGTGCCGTCCGCCGGTCGGACCGTATCGAGATCGGCGACAGCACCATCCCCGCCGTGTCGGTGACGGCGACGGTCCTCGACCTCGCGCTCGCTTTGCCCCCAGCGGTTCTCCGCTCGCTGGACGCCATCCATCTGGCCATCGCCCTCCTCGCCGGCGACAACCTCCACCACCTCATCACCTACGACAAGTGCAGTTATCATAGGTCGAGTTCTGCAAGGCGCGCGGACGGGGGATCACTGCGGTGCAGCTGCCGCGCAGGCCGGGCGACATGTTCGACCGGGAGTACGAGTGGACCGCGCTCGCCGCGTTCGCCACCGATCCGGGCGACGGAGCCACGCTCGGTATCGTGTCCGGACGCCGCCGCCAGGGCAAGACCTTCCTCCTGCGGGCGCTGTGCCAGGCGACCGGCGGCTTCTACTTCGCCGCCGACGAAGCCACCGACGGCGAATCGCTCCGCCGGATCGGCGCCGGCCTCGCCGACCACCTCGGCACCCCGGCCCCGCTGGTCTTCGACACCTGGCACTCGGTCGTCGACGCCCTACTCGCACTCGGCCGCGATCGCTGCGTCCCCGTCGTCATCGACGAGTTCCCATACCTGGCCAAGGCCAATCCGGGCCTGCCGTCCGTCATCCAGAACGCACTCGCCCCACTGCGCGCGGAACGGGACAGCAGCCGCACCCGCCTCCTGCTGTGCGGATCAGCCATGTCCTTCATGGGCCGGCTGCTCGGGGGCAACGCGCCACTGCGCGGACGCGCCGGCCTCGAGCTCGTCGTACCGACCCTCGACCACCGCCTCGCCGCCGAATTCTGGAAAATCGACGACCCGGTCACCGCCCTCAAGGTCAACGCGATCGTCGGCGGCACCCCGGCCTACCGCCGAGAATTCGCCCGCGACGACACGCCCGCGGGCCCCGACGACTTCGACCCCTGGGTCACCCGCACTGTGCTCTCCCCCACCAGCCCGCTGTTCCGCGAGGCCCGGTATCTACTCGCCGACGAACCGGACCTGCACGACATCGGTCTGTACCACTCGGTGCTCGCGGCGATCGCGGCCGGTAACAACAACCGCGGCGGCATCGCCTCCTACCTGGGCCGCAAATCCGGTGACCTCGCCCATCCGCTGACCGTCCTCGAGGACTGCGGAATGATCACACGTGAACCCGATGTCTTCAGGAACAACCGGACCAACTTCCGGATCGCCGAGCCACTCCTGGCCTTCTACCACGCGGTGATGCGCCCGATCTGGTCCGACCTTGAACACACCCGCGACGCCACCGGACTATGGCAACGCAGCCAACGCAGCCAACGCAGGTTCGTCGGCAATGTCCTGGGCCCGCACTTCGAACACATCTGCCGCCACTGGACCCGGCATCTGGCACCGGCCGAGCGCTTCGGCGACTACCCCAACCGTGTCGGCGCGGGCACCGTCAACGACCCGGCCAACAAGGCCAGCCACGAACTGGACGTCGTCGCTTTCGGTCTCGACGATGACAACCGGACGCCCCTGATCGCGATCGGCGAGGCGAAGTGGGGCGAAACCATGAGTGTGGGCCATCTCGCCCGGCTCCGCCGGATCCGCGCCCTGCTCGTCGGGCAAGGACGCCTCGGCGCCCAGACCGCGAAACTCACCTGCTACAGCGGCGCCGGATTCAGCGCGGAACTCCGGAGACTCGCCGAGGAGGACACCGACATCATCCTGGTCGGCCTCGACGATCTCTACCGACAGCCCTGACCGGCACAAACCCAGACAGCGGTTCGCCGCCCTCAAGGGTGCATGACCGCAGGTAACGGCGCCGCGGCCGGCTACGCCCCTGGGGGCGGGCCTGCCCCGTGGAGACCCGCGCTCACCAGTCCGGCTGGGCACCCGCGTGCATCTGGCGGGTTTCACATGACCAGGTCTCGTCGCTCATCACAATTGATTTCTCACAATTGATTTCTTGTAGTCCCACTATCACCGAAAATTAGAGCCCCCGGCAATAGAGAAGTGGATCAAGGAGTGGGGCTGGGGTGCGTGCATCGCGAGGCGGCGGAGAGAGTCACCCTGGTGTTGGGCTGCGACCGTCGACAACGACGCGAGATGCGTGCCCCAGCCCCGCTCCTTGATCCGCACCCCTATTGCCGGGCGTTCTTAGGCTTCGTGGGCTGCGATGGACGGCATCGAGCACCGCCGCGCCCGCCGCGACGGCGAGAGCCTGCGGGCCGAAGCTGCTTGGAAGCACCGTGAGCTCAGGGCTGTCGCGCAACCGCGAGTGCGCCGCGATCTCTTCGTACAGGTCGGCCAGCAGCTCCGGCAGGAAGATCGTAGTGCATTCGGTGAGCACGAGCACCTCGGGGTCAATCATGTCCAGGAGCATGGCCACCACACGGCCGACGATGCGAAGACGATCGCGCACGAGCGCCAGCACCCCGGGGTCACCGCGCCGGGCCACCTCCACCAGGCTCGCTATATCCGGGCTTTGGATCAATCCGGCCCGGATGGCCCGGTCCACCAGGGTCTGTTCCGAGATCGCTGCCTGCAGGCAGCCGGAGCGGCCACAGGGGCAGGTCACCGGCACATCCATCAACTGCAGGTGGGCTACATCCCCGGCGCCGCAATGCCGGCCGTGGTGCACTGTGCCGCCAGTGGCAATCGCCGCATCGACGACGTTGCCGACGAACAGGTGCACCAGGCTGCGTCGGGCCCGTGGATCCCCGAACAGGATCTCAGCCTGGGCGAGTGCGCGGGCGTGGCCGTCCACGTAGACCGGCAGGCTCGTCGCCGCGGCGAGTACCTGACGCACCGACACGTCGCGCCAGCCCAGCAGGCTGTGCTCAAGGATGACACCGCGCTGCGGATCCACCCGGCCGCCGGTGACCACGCCCAGGCCGACGGGGCGGCTTCCCCGGCAATGGCGCGCGGTGAAACGGGGGACGTGCTCGCCGATCTGGCGGAGCACCTCGCCGGGCGCGCCGTGGTGGGGCATGTTCTCCTCGGCCAGTACCCGGCCGCGCAGGTCCACCAGGCTGAAGGTGATGAAGGGCACCGCGATGTGCACACCGCAGGCGATGTGGTGTCGGGTGTCGATGTCCAGGGGAACGAAGGGCCGGCCTGCGCGAGGTGGGTCGGTAGGCACCGGCGCCTCCCGCAGCAGCCCGAGCGAGATCATATCCGCGGTCTGCCTCGACACGGCCGCCGGGCTCAGCCCGGTCGCCCGGCCGATGAGGGTACGGGCCACCGGCCCGTGGTCGAGCACGGCGCGCAGGACAGCCGCGGCGGAACCAGTGGTGCCGGGGTGACCCGCGGTGGTGGGCCACGACGGAACCTGGCTCTGTATGTGCACCGGCACGGAATGCCCTCCATACACCGCGGTAGCGCGGAGCCACGGCGCTGCGGTCACGGGCCGCACCGCGGGCGGACGTCGGGGCGCACTCCTCACTCCGCCCGTGGTCGTGAAACCGGCGGAATGCGGCGTGGAGACATCCGGTACGGGCGACAGTTTTCGTGAATGTCGACAATTGGTCACGCCAGATGGCGTGACCCGGTCAGGCCGACGAACAGAGCGCGCTCGCCACTCGACGCAGGTCGATGTGGGCGCGACCGACCAGGAAGATGTGCCCGCACATACCGCTGACCGTAAGCAGATCGACGAAGATTGTCAACTAGCTCAGTGGAAAAACAGAAAAATCCGCCCCGCCATCGGAATGAACCGGTGACGGGGCGGATTGAGAGAGTCGCACCCAGCCAATGAGTATCGGACAGCGACGAAGGAGAGCGCCCGGCAATAGGGATGTGGATCAAGAAGTGGGGCTGGGGTGCGCGCGTCGCGAGGCGGAGGCCCCGGTAGCGGTGTTCTACCGGGGCCGACGACAACGACGCGAGGTGCGTGCCCTGGCCCCGCGACGCCACGTCCCCTATTGCCGGTCGCTCTTCATTACACCGCGACCGGCGTGTAATGCGAGGCGTCGTCACCGTCAATCGCGTAGCTACGCCGGCCGTCCACCCCCACCGGCACACCACCGGCCACGGTCACCCGATGCAACAGACGTGGGAGGTCGCCGTAGTCGTCCACCGCGTAGTGCTGGGTGATCCGATTGTCGAAGAAGGCGAGGTCGCCTGGTGCCCACCGCCAGCGAACGGTGTTCTCCGGCCGGGTCACATAGGTCTGCAACAGGCGGAGGATATCCCGTGACTCGGTCGTGGACAGGCCGACGACACGCTGCGCGAAACCGCCGATGAACAGGCCCCTCTCCCCCGTTTCAGGATGTACGCGGACCACCGGGTGAGCGGTCCGGTACTTCCGGGAGACGAATATCTCCCGAAAGGCCTTCGTCTTCTCCGAATTCGCCGGCGGTATCGCGTAGTCATAGTCGTTGGTGTGCTCCGCCCAGATCCGGTCGGCGAGTTCGCGCAGATCGACGGGCAGGTCCCGGTAGGCGGCCGCGGAGTTCGCGATGAGGGTGTCCCCACCATAGGGCGGGACCACGATGCTGCGCAGCGTGCTCGCGGACGGTGGACTGACGATGAACGTGACATCGGTGTGCCAGTTGTTGGCCCGGCCCTCAGCCGAATCGACCCGCAGCACGTTGGGGCTGCCGTCCAGGGAGGGAACGGTCGGATGCGCCGTGGTGAGCTCGCCGAAACGCGCGGCGAAACGCTGCTGGCTCTCGTCAGCAAGCGTCTGGCCGCGGAAGAACAGTGCCTTGTGCTCCAGCAACGCCGCCCGGAGCAAAGCGATCGTCTCGTCGCCGAGATCGTCGCGAAGGTCCACGCCGAGCACCTCGGCGCCGATGCGTCCAGCGACCCTCCGGACATCGAAATCAGTACCGATGACGGTCATTGTTCTCCTTGATCGATCGTTCGGGTTGACCAGTCGTTCAGGTACTCAGTGCGCGAGAAAAGGCTGCCCGGTGACGAGTTCGGATTGCTGCCCGTCAACGCCGACAGGAATGTCGCCGACGAGGGTGACCCGGTACAGCACCCGGTCGAAGTCGAGATGGCCGAGATCGGACGGCCCGAGATGCGCGGTGGCCCGGTTGTCCCAGAACGCGACGTCTCCCGGCTGCCACCGGAACCTCACCGTGTACTCCGGCCGGGACACCTCCTCGTAGAACAGTTCGAGCAGCCGGCGGCTCTGGCGGGACGAAAATCCGATGATCTCGCTCTCGCCCGCGGTGAAGCTCGGGCTGACGAACAGCGCACGCTCCCCGCTCTCCGGATGGACGCGTACCACCGGGTGGATCGCCAGCAGTGGTTCGGCTGCGACCTTCCTCGCATAGGCCGAGTCGGCGGCGAACAGACGGCGGTTCCCGCCGAAGCTGTGCTTGGCGCGCAGCTGGTCGGCCAGGCTCCGCAGTGGAGCCGGCAGGCCCTCATAGGCCGCGACGAGGTTGGTCCAAGCGGTGTCACCGCCGTACGGCGGGACGATGTCGGCACGCAGGATGGACCCGGCCGGCGGGTTCACCAGCGCCGTGACGTCAGTGTGCCAGCCGTTGTCGTACGTCACCTTCCTCGTGCCGAACTTCGCCTCGTAACGTCGGCTGTCGATGGGCAGGATCTGCGGGAAGCCGGCCGGCGGCTCGTCCTCATAGGGATGGGCGGGTGTGAGCTCACCGAACTTCGCCGCGAAGGCGATCTGCTCGGCGTGGCCGATCGACTGGCCGCGGAAGAAGACGACCTTCCAGCGCAGGAGGGCAGAGCGGATCTCAGCGACGGTCTGGTCGTCGAGATCCTGGCTCAGGTCGACGCCGTGGATCTCAGCCCCGGTGTAACCGGAGAGAGGTCGGACGTCGACCCCCAGTTCGTGTACGACATGCGTCATCGTCAGGTACTCCAGGATCGAGGTGGACCGGTGGCACCGCGCCGAACAGGTCGAGCGGCGCCCGGAGGGAAGAAAATGCGGCGTCTGGACGCGACGGCGCCCGGGCGGAGCCGTCTGCTGCTTCTCGCCCGCGGCCCGGCGGCATCACCCGGAAGCCGGTGATGCGCACAGCCGCGGGGACGGGATCGGCTAACAGCCCCGCGTGGTGACGGGACAAGACGGTAGGCAGGTTGCCTGACAACGGCGTCCAGCCTCGTCCGCGCTCTCGGGCCGCCAGCACCTCACCCGCGCCCATGCGGGGAGTGAGCGCCCGGACGGCAAGCACTCCATTGCGGCCATGGGGCCATGGTCAGTGCCCCTGTGGAGCCAGTCAACGTTTAGCGGAGCGGTGAAAATAATTGGTGCACGGTGCCCTCGGACGGACGACCCATGGTGCCGATCAAGGATGCGCCCGCAGTCCGCCGAGGCGTCGCCAGTGATATAGATCGCCCAGCCGCTTGACAAGCCTTCTTCCCGACCGACATAGTCGTCAATATGCAGGTCAGGCGATTCTCGATCCGGCGGACGGTGGACCACGTCCGCGTCGCCAGCGATCTGTGTCGGTCCTGACCCAGTCCTGCCGTCCTCGGGCATTCATGGTGGACATACCTGTAACCGGCTGACGCTGTGTTCAGCGTGCCCGTCAGTGTTGACGCCACGCCAGGTCCCACAGCCACCGGCACCTGCATACGGCAAGCCGACTGTTTCGTGCGTCGCCGTCACCAACCTGGCGGTAGCTGACTCACGGCCGAGCTGACTTACAGCGGCACGCCGTGCTATCGGCGACCCGGAAACCAACCCGGCCCGCACCGTCCGCCGCATTCCCCACCGCGCAGGCTGACCGTGCCGTCGAGCTGACTGAACCGTACCGACAATTCGCCCATCCTCTTCTGAAGGACGCATCATGTTCCGCACCATCCGCTGGAAATCCAAGACCGTCGGCGTCGCCTCGCTCCTGGCCGTGACGGCCCTGGCGGCAGCGGCCTGCGGCGGTGGCAACAGCGGTGCGAGCGCGGGCAGTGAGCAGACCGAACTGCGCTACCAGGGCTCGGTCGGCCAGGTCACCCCCGCCGAACTTGCCGCGGACCTCGGCTACCTCGGCCCGATCACACTCAAGTGGATCGGCAACACCATCAGCGGACCGCAGGACATCCAGGCCGCCGCCACGGGTGACACCGACTTCGGCGGTGCGTTCAACGGTGCCGTCATCAAGCTGGTAGCCGCCGGCGCCCCGATCAAAGCAGTGATCAGCTACTACGGTGTCGACAAGGACTCCTACATCGGCTATTACGTGCGTGACGGAAGCCCGATCACCTCCGCAAAGGACCTGATCGGCAAGAAGATTGGCATGAACACGCTCGGCGCGCATCTTGAGGCCGTCCTGGACACCTACCTCAAGCAGCAGGGCCTCAGCGCCGACGAGGTCAAACAGGTCGTTCCCACCGTGGTTCCGCCGGTCAACACCGAGCAGGCCCTGCGCGCCGGGCAGATCGACGTCGCCGCACTCGGCGGAATTCTGCGGGACAAGGCGCTGGAGCGAGGAGGGATCCACCCGCTGTTCAGCGACTTCGCGCTCTACGGGACGTTCTCCGCGGGCACCGTGGTATTGCGGAAGGATTTCATCGCGAAGAACCCCAGGACCACGAAGCAGTTTGTCGATGGTGTCGCCAGAGCGCTGGAATGGGCGAAGACGACACCCCGTGCGGAGGTGGTCGCCCGATTCGAGCAGATCATCGACAAACGGGGCCGCCAGGAGGACAAAACCGCGATCAAGTTCTGGAAGAGCTACGGGGTGGCCGGGCAGGGCGGACTCATCCAGGACACGGACTTCACCCGCTGGATCGACTTTCTGCGGGGGCGCGGCGAGCTGAAGAAGGACGTCGCGCTCACCGACCTCTACACCAACGAGTTCAATCCGTTCCGACCTGCCACCGGCTCCTGAGAACGTGTTTGAGATGTCCGCTCCGGCGCTGATCGAACATTCCTTCGCAAACACGTTCCAACCCCGGCGGGC
>NZ_CAKJTP010000021.1:31345-33182 GCF_917627335.1 Protofrankia sp. CiT1
GGTTCCCGGTACACCGGGCCGGGAACCACCTGCCGCCGCAGTGAGGATGAACGCGCGTGAGTACGATCGAATTCCAGCACGTCACGAAGAAGTTCACCGTCCGGGCCGACGCGGGATCGCGTGGCACGACCACTGGCTTCACCGCAGTCTCCGGCGTGGACCTGGGCATCCGCAGTGGAGAATTCCTCGTTCTGGTCGGGCCGAGCGGCTGCGGTAAGTCCACCCTGCTCGACCTGCTCGGTGGACTGACCAGACCCAGCGGTGGACGCATCCTGGTCGACGGGGCTCCGGTCTCGGGCCCGGGTCTCGACCGCGGGATCGTCTTCCAACAGTATGCGCTGTTCCCGTGGCGGACCGCGCTCGGGAACATCGAGTTCGGCCTTGAGGCCAAGCGTGTACCGAGGTCCGAACGTTCCGTCCGGGCGAAGTCGTATCTGGACCTGGTCGGTCTCACCGGATTCGAACGCCGCTATCCCCATGAGCTGTCCGGCGGCATGAAGCAGCGGGTGGCGATCGCACGTAGCCTCGCCTACGATCCGGCGGTTCTGCTCATGGACGAGCCGTTCGCCGCGCTCGATGCGCAGACCCGCGAAACGCTGCAGGACGAACTGCTGCGGATCTGGGCGCAGACACGCAAGACGATCCTTTTCATTACGCACTCGATCGACGAGGCCGTGTATCTCGGTCAGCGGGTCGCCGTGATGACGTCGCGACCCGGCCGGATCAAACAGATCGTTGACGTCCCTTCCATCAGCGATGACAGCGGCGACCCCCGCTCCGACCCGGAGTTCGTGCGCTACCGGCACCTGCTCTGGGAGCTGCTCCACGACGAGGTCGCCAAGGCACAGCAGGCCGAACGCCGGGTCGACGGCGATCACGAAGCGGCTGGGACGAACGAGCATGACCGGAAAGAGGTGACCGGTGTCGGCAACCATCGATGAGACCATCGGTTCGACCGTGACCGTGACCGTGACCGCGATCGAGCCCTCGACCGCGACCGACGGTTCGATCGACCCCGATGAGCCCTCCGGGCGGCGCGGTCGGCGCGGTCGGCGATGGTGGGTCGCGCCGCTGCGGGTCGCGTCCGCCGTCCTGCGCCGCACCGCGGCAATCGTCGCCCTGCTGGCCGCGTGGGAGCTGCTACCCCGCTGGGGTGTTGTCGACCGGGTGTTCCTACCGCCATTCTCGGAAGTGATCAAAGAATGGTGGGTGCTGTTCAACAGCGGTGACCTCTGGGCGCACACCCAGGCCAGCCTGCAACGCACCGGGGCTGGTTTCGCACTCGCCGTCGCGATCGCGCTGCCGCTGGGCCTGCTGATCGGTTGGTTCCGGACGGTGGCGGAGGTCCTGAGCCCATTGCTGGAACTGTTCCGCAACACCGCGGCGCTCGCCCTCCTACCGGTGTTCGTGCTGATTCTCGGCCTGGGCGAGGCATCAAAGATCGGAATTGTCACCTACGCCTGCGTCTGGCCGATCCTGTTGAACACCATCAGTGGTGTCCAAAATGTCGACCCGCTATTGATCAAGTCTGCGCGGTCGATGGGCCTGTCGTCACCGCGGCTGTTCCAGAAGGTCATCCTTCCCGCCGCCGTGCCGACGGTCTTCACCGGCATCCGCCTCGCCGGGTCCTTCGCGATCGTGGTGCTGATAGCCGCTGAGCTGGTCGGCGCCAAGGCCGGGCTCGGCTATCTGATCAATTATGCGCAGTCCAACTTCGCCATCGAGGAGATGTACGCCGGGATCATCACGATCTCCGTGATCGGGCTCGGCATCAACCACCTGCTCCTAGCCGTTGAACGGCGGTTGTCACGCTGGCGAGTCACGCCTGACGCCTGAC
>NZ_CAKJTP010000021.1:33832-51527 GCF_917627335.1 Protofrankia sp. CiT1
CGAAGGCCGGGTCGGCCGCACCTTCGCCGCATCGGAGCCTGCCTGGCCAGCCCGTCACCGCGCGGACAGGAACGTACCCAACATCATCCTGGTGCTCGTCGACGACATGGGTTACAGCGATATCGGCCCGTTCGGCTCGGAGATCGCCACGCCGACGCTTGACCTGCTCGCTGAACGCGGCCTCCGCCTGACGAACTACCACACCATGCCGCTGTGCTCACCCGCCCGTGCATCGCTGCTGACCGGCCTCAACGCGCACCGGGTGGGGTATTCGATGGTGGCCAACGCCGACCCCGGTTTCCCCGGCTACGGCATGGAGATCGCCGACGACATCCCCACCCTGGCAGAGCTGCTGCACGACGCCGGGTACGCCACCTACGCCGTCGGCAAGTGGCATCTGGCGCGCGACTCGGCGTCCAACGCGGCTGACGACCGTCGCAACTGGCCGCTGAGCAAGGGCTTCGACCAGTACTACGGAGTGCTGGAAGGCCTCACCAGTCTGTTCCACCCGCACCAGCTGGTCCGGGACAACAGCCCGCTGGACGTCGACGAGCTGCCCGACAGCTACTACTACACCGATGACATCACCGACCAGGCGATCTCGATGGTCAAGGCGCTGCGCGCGCACGACGCGGACAAGCCGTTCTTCCTCTACGTCGCGCACAACGCCGTTCACGGGCCGCT
This sequence comes from Protofrankia sp. CiT1, assembly GCF_917627335.1. Taxonomy (NCBI): domain Bacteria; kingdom Bacillati; phylum Actinomycetota; class Actinomycetes; order Frankiales; family Frankiaceae; genus Protofrankia; species Protofrankia sp. CiT1. The sequence continues at coordinate 34,517 of NZ_CAKJTP010000021.1, forward strand.
GCAGGCGAAGGCCGCCGACATCGAGCGGTACCGGGGCCGGTACGACGACGGCTGGGACGCACTGCGCGACGCCCGTTTCGCCAGGCAGCTCGCGGACAGTCTGTTCCCCGCGGGCACCCGGCTACCGCGGCGCAACTTCGAGGCCGGCTTTGAGGTCGACGCCTGGGGCGAGCTCACAGCGGACCAGCAGGCGCTGTACGCCCGGTACATGGAGGTCTACGCCGCGATGGTCGACAACATCGACCAGAACCTCGGCCGGCTGCTTGCGACCGTGGCGGACCTCGGTGAGCTGGACAACACCGTCATCGTGTTCACCTCGGACAACGGCGGTACCGGCGAAGGCGGCGCGCAGGGCACCCGCAGCTATTTCAAACGTTTCGTCCAGCACCCCGCGCTCCCGTCCGACTGGAACCCCGACGTCGAGCGCGAGCCGGAGCTGATCGGCGGCCCACGCAGCCTGGTGCACTACCCGCGCGGCTGGGGCATGGCGTCCAACACACCGTTCCGGTTGTACAAGAGCCAGACGTACGCCGGCGGGGTGCGGGTACCGTTCGTCATCTCCTGGCCGGCCGGGCTGCGCCGGCCCGACGGCGACACCGGCATCCGTCCGCACTACCAGTACGTCACCGACATCGCGCCGACCCTGCTGGAACTTGCCGGAGCGGAACGCCCGACGATGCGGAACGGCGTGGCACTCCAGGAACCCGACGGGTTCAGCTTCGCCGCCATACTCGCTGACCCGACCGCGCCGAGCACCCATCATGAGCAGTACTGCGAGATGATCGGCAACCGCAGCTACTACCGCGGCGGCTGGAAGCTGGTCACGCTGCACCAGCCCGGCACCCCGTACGACGACGGCGAGTGGGCACTCTACGACATCCACCGGGACCCAACCGAGATCGACGACCTGTCCGCCGAACAGCCGAAGATCGTCAAAGAGCTTGCCGCCGCCTGGGAGGACGCAGCCTGGCGTAACGGTGTCTTCCCGCTGCTGGACGGCAGCGGCGCGCTGGCCGTCCGCAACCCGGCGGAGGAACTACTGCGACGGCCGCTGACTCTGCTGGCTGGCACGCCGGAGCTGGAACGCTACCGGTCGTCGAAGCTCATTGCCTTCCGCTCCTTCGACATCACGATCGAGCTGGCGGAGCACCGCGCCGACGACCAAGGGGTGTTCGTCTCACACGGCGACCAGGGTGGTGGCTACAGCGTGTATGTGGAGGACGGCCGTCTGCGCCTCGCCTACAACGAGTACGGCACGCTGTTCGAGGCCGACGCCGGACCGCTCACCGCCGGGCGGCACACCGTCGTCGTCTCCGCCCTGGCCGTGCCGGACCTGCGCTGGGACTGGCGGATTTCGGTCGACGGCATCGCGACCGGCCGGCTGGACGGCGTCCACCAGCTGATCGGCATGGCGCCGCTGCAGGGCATCAGTGTCGGTGTCGACCGCAAGTCCCCGGTGTCCTGGCCGGTGTACGAGCGGCACCGCACCTTCCGCTACACCGGTGCCCTGCGCTCGGTGACGTACACCCCCGGTCCGCCCGCACCGTACGATCCAGAAACGGTGATCCGCACCCTGCGGGAGGCCGCGGCCACCTTTGAATGACAGGGCACGCACCTCGCCGCGTCACTCCCATCCATCGCCAAACGCTCCTAGAGCGCCCGGCAATAGGGGCGTGGATCAAGGAGCGGAGCTGCTGGCCCACGCTGTGTGAGGGGCTGAGGCGGGACGCCGAGCACCGATCGGTGGACCGAAGGCGACAAAGTTCACTACGCCGGTGAACAATTGACAGTTTACGCTACGCATAATAGCGTAGCGTTCAACAACATGATCGCTATCGGTAAGATTTTTTGGTTTCGGTCCTCGGCGGGCTGGTCCGGGTGACGGCAGGTCGGGTTATGACCTGTGGGCGAGCAGCTCTGGCACCTTCGCCGGGCTGCTTAGGCGTTCCACCCACAGCCCGTGTCCGTCCTGCGCGTCATCTTCTCCGGGCGTCTTCCCGCACCTCGCGGCGCCAACAGAACATCGAGCAATCCTGAATGTCGACCAGCAGGGAGACAGCATGGTCACTCCAGTGGTGGTTGTCACCGGTGCCGCATCCGGAATCGGACGCGCGTGTGTGGAACTTTTCGCTGAGCGAGGATTCAAGGTTGTCGCCGTCGACCTGGCCGAGAATGGGCTGGCCGAACTGGCCGCGATAACAGGAGTTGTGACGCTCACCGGCGACATAGCCGCCGAGACGACCAACACGGCGATGGTGCGACTGGCCGCCGACCACTTCGGCCGGCTGGACGTGGCCGTGCTCAACGCCGGAATCGGCGGGACGCCTCCGTTGGAGGCGGCGGGTGCCATCGAGCGATTCGACCGAATACTAGCCGTCAACGTGCGGGGAGTGGCGCTGGGAATACGCGCCGCCGCACCGGCCCTGCGTGCCGCGGGCGGTGGCGCGATCGTCGTCACCGCGTCCGTTGCCGGCCTGCGCGGGGAGCCGGGCAACTGGGCCTACAACGCGTCCAAGGCCGCGGCGATCAACCTTGTTCGCGCAACCGCGATCGACTACGCCGCCCACGGCATCAGAATCAACACTCTCGCGCCCGGCGGCACGGTAACCGCGATGACCGCTGGTGCCCTCGCCAACCCGGAACTCGCGGCGGACGTCACCAGACGAATCCCGATGCAACGGTGGGCGAGCCCCCGAGAACAGGCGGAGGTCGTCTGGTTTCTGGCCTCGCCCGCGGCGTCGTACATCACCGGTGCCACGCTGCCCTGCGACGGTGGTCTCAACGCGAACACCGGAATCCTGCTCCCACCGCCCAGCCCGGCGAACCACCCCGATGAAGTTCTCCATGCCCGAGGAGGCCGTTGATGAGTACTGACACGACCAGGACCGAGTCCAACAAGGCCGCGGCGCGGCGTCTGTATGAGGAGATCGTCAACAACGGGCGCCTGGAGCTCCTGGACGACCTCATCGACTCGGACGCCGACGATGAAACCCGGGCCCGCGCAGGCTGGTCAGCAGGCCGTGACGGCTTCCGCCAGCACGTCGTCTGGCTGAGGGAGGCCGTAGGAGATCTCAAGACGACCGTCACGGATCTCGTGGCCGAAGATGACCGGGTGGTCGTATTCTGGCGAATCGAGGGTATCCACAAAGGTGACGTGTTCGGTGTGCCGGCAACCGGCAGGCCGATCGACGGCACCAGCATCAGCTGGATCACCTTTCACGACGGCCGGATCGTCAGCTATGACGTACTTCCGGACCGCCTCACCATTCTGCGACAAATTGGCGGTGTCCCGGTCTGAGAGGCGTTCGGCCCGGCTGCTCGTCATGCCGGCGCTGGAAGTCCTTCGGGGCCTGCCGGCGCCGACCACTGAGCTGTGTGTCTTCATGCCGAAGGAGCACCATGACGCGGGAACTGTCCACGTCGGATATCACCGGGATCCACCAGACGTTGGCCCTGTTTGCGCACGCTGTCGACAACAAGGAGACAGACGCGCTCAGCCTGGTTTTCACCGACGACGTCACGATTGAGATCGGGGTGGGAAAGGGTACCCTCCTCCACGGGCTCGATGCCTTCCGCGACTATGTGCGGCGGCTCCCGGCGGACACCGCGGACCATCAGACCGTCGACACCATAATCTTAGTGGACAATGACGGAACTGTCCGGGCACGCAGTCGCTACCTGGCTGTTCGGGCCGACGGGTCGATCACCAATGGTGACTACCTCGACATTGTCACTCGCACTCCGCGGGGATGGCGGATCAACTATCGGAGAACCGTGCACCGCTATCCCCGGGTGGACGGTCTCATCGGGCCGACAGCAATCACCGACGAATGGCGCCCAAGGCCCGCGCGGGCGCCTCTGCCGATTCAGTAAGATCGATAACGGGCTACGCTGACGACCTGATCGGCGACGCGTGACCCAGCGTTCTGGTCAGGTCGACCAACTCGGCGTGGTAGAGCTTGGCGGGGTCCAGTATCTGGGGCCGCAGGTGGCCGTAGACCTCGAGCGCGATCAGCCCGTGCAGCCGGCCCCAGATACGCAGCGAGAGCGCGACCGCGGACGGCGGCAGTTCGGGGAACGACTCACCGACCATGGCGACGAAGGCCGGATCGAAATCGGACCACCGATAGTCGTCGATAGCCTGGCTGCGCTCGACTGCCGGCCAGGCGGCAGCGACGATCTTCAGAAGCACCCCGCACGCGCGGTATTCCGCGGCCAAGGCGACCGCGCCCTCTGGAGCCTGACAGCCGGGGAGCGGGTCGCCGTAGACAAGCTGGAACTCCCCGGTGTTGTTGATCGCCCACTGCCGATAGGCCAGGCCGACCGCCAGCAGCTGAGCCCCGGGGTCGTCCGCGGGCCGGGTGGTACGCGCCATGTCCAGCAGTTCCGCGAGCTGGCCGTAGACATCGGCGATCAACGCAATGACCAGATCGTCTCGGGTGTCGTAGTAGCTGTAGAGCGCACCCGCGGTCATCCCCATCTCGCGGGCGATCGCACGCAGCGAAACAGTGGCCGCTCCACCCGCGGCCATATGCTTGAGCGCAATCATCTTGATCTCCCGGACGGTCTCCGCCCGGAGGCGATCTCGCCGGCGCGGCGTCGGCTCCTCCACGCCTGACACTCTACAGCGCTGAGCTACTATCCCGTGTAGTAAGTTTGAACACCGTGTAGGATACGAACGCCTCATAGTTGAAGCGCCTCACAGCCGACGCAGGGCATCAGGCCTGCCTCGACCAACGCCCGCCTCACCAGCCACGTCCGTGGCCGGTGACAACTCCGCGCAGGAAGAACCGAACCCGTGGATGCTTCCGTGACCCGCCCGCAGGAGCGGTCCGGGCTCAAACTCGCCCTGCTGGCGTTCGCCCAGTTCGTCGTCGCCATCGACTACAACATCGTCTACATCGCCCTGCCCGACATCGGCCGTGAGCTCGGATTCACCGCCCAGTCGCTGCAATGGGTGGTCAGCGCCTACGCCGTGACGTTCGGCGGATTCCTGCTGCTCGGCGGCCGGGCGGCCGACCGGCTCGGCGAGCGGCGGATGTTCATCCTCGCGCTCGGGCTCTACGCCATCTCGTCGCTGGGAGGGGGCTTTGCAACCGAGCCGTGGATGCTGCTGACCGCCCGAACCGTCCAGGGCCTGGGCGGCGCGCTGCTGTTCCCGACAATCTTGTCATTGATCAATAAAAGCTACGCGGAGGGACCAGAACGCAACAAGGCGCTGACGGTCTGGGGCGTCGCGGCAAGCGGCGGCCTCGCCGCCGGCGCACTCCTCGGCGGGCTGCTCACCAACGGCTTCGGATGGGCCGCGGTCTTCCTCGTCAACGTGCCACTCGCGCTGGGCGCGGCGATCATCGCACCATGGCTGCTCCCGGCGGATCCGCCACGCGAGGGCGGGCGCGGGGGCTTCGACGTACCGGGCGCGGTGGTCGCCACCGCGGGCATCTCCCTGGTGGTGTTCGGCCTGGCCAGCGGACCGGATGAAGGATGGTCCTCGAGCAGGGTCATCGGGTCCCTGCTCGTCGGTGCGGCGCTTGTGGCAGCCTTCGTCCTCATCGAGCGGGGCACCCGCAACCCGCTCGCGCCACTGCGGCTTTTCGGTAACCGCAGCCTGGCCGTCGCCATGATTGACATACTGATCCTGGTCGGCACGCTCGGCGGGGAATACTTCTTGTACACCACCTACCTGCAGAATGTGCTCGGTTACAGCCCGCTTACCGCCGGTCTGGCCTTCCTGCCGCTCACTCTGATCTCCATGGTCGGCGGGAAGATCTCCCTGACGCTGCTCAACCGGCAGGGTATCCGTCCCACCATCTTCACCGGGATGCTCGTCGCGGGGATCGGGCTGGCCGCCCTCGCCATGGGTATGTCGCCGAACAGCTCGTTCGCCGCGTTGCTGCCCGGCCTCATCATCTGGGGCCTCGGCGCCGGCATCGCCTTCAGCGCGCTGTTCGTGGCGGCGTCCGCCGGAGTCTCGCCCGCCGAGCAGGGCGTCGCCTCAGCGCTGGCTTCCACATCCCAGCAGCTCGGTAGCGCCATAGGGCTGGCCGTCATCGTGGCGATCGCCCGCGCGGGCCTGACCGGCCAGACGGATGCTCCGTCAACCATTGTCGACGGGCTTCGCACGGGGGGATGGGTCGCCGCGGCCGCCACGGCGGCTGGCGCTCTGATCGCGCTCACCCTCAAACGTCAACCGGTGGCACCCACAGTGGACGCCGTCTCCCCAGAGGGCCCCGACAGCGTCGCCGCCGGAATGACGATCTCGAACGCGCTCTAAAACCGTGACTGCTTGGCTGAAGACCCCAGCCCCCGGGGCCTTCAGCCAAGCGAAAATATAATCATGCGACATGTGTCCTACCAGTAATTCCGCTCACGCGATGCACGCACCCCAGCCCCACTTCTTGATCCACATTCTGTTGCTGGCGCCACTCAACCTGTCGGCCGGTGGCAAAGATCGTCATTCCGCTCCGGCTGCGCCAGCGGTCCGGGCGCCATTCCCGTACCGATGCGGAAGATCCCGATGAATATTCCCAGGGATGTTTCCGCCACCGCCGTCGACGAACAGCGCGATCGCGCCAAGGCAGCCGGCCAGATCCCTGCCCGCGGCCTGCGAGCATCGCGCCCACGCACACCCGGAGACGACGTCAGCAGCCCCTGAGCTGATGACGTGAAGCAAATCACATCCGCTTCACTTCCGCATATCATTGCACATAGCTAATATGATTTCCGTGAGGTCCAATGAGAGCCAGCCAGGGCTTGTGCAGCCGCGCTGGATAGTGTGGTCGACAACCAGCCACCTCCTCACGTCGCGACGCCATATCGATCTTCTTCGGGTATCAAGCGCGGCCTGTCTGCCCTGAATTCCCGGCAGGTTTCCAGGCGGGTTCCAGCGCATCAGACCACTCCGGCCGCAAATCTCCGCGGATCTCGGTGACACGCGAAGACAGCTCGGCACACTGGCCAGGCGGCCCAATCCGTCCTGCAAGCATCCTGGCTGGCACGGACGGATGCCCGCCCAGCCGAAATGTGCCCGTAGCCAAAACACCGGAGACGAAGCTTCCGCTCGCCCGGCGCCCACCTCACCCGCGTTCATTTTGTCCCGCTTTGTCCCGTGCTCCTGATATCGACATGGGTAATTTTGATATCGGCATCCAGCCGCTTTCCGTCGCATCTCTCCTGATTCTCGTCGAGCCCCTCGGAGCCCTCGCATGCGCTTTACCAGGCCCGTACACCGCAGCGCGTGTTTAAAATCGCCGCTCCGGCTCGCTGATCGAAAGCCCGGCCGCACACACGCTCGCATAGCGGGAGCAGCCGTCACCGCGACGCTCTTCCTTGCCGCCTGCGGTTCGAACGCTGGGTCCACCGCTACCTACGCGGACAAACCGGTGCCCGGTGGATCCCTGACCTACGGGATCGACACCGAACCGACCTGCTTCGACATCCACGTCAGCCAGCAGGACATCACCGCGGCGATCCAGCGTAACGTCTTCGACTCCCTTGTCACGGAGGACGATGCCGGTACCTTCCACCCGTGGCTGGCCACTTCCTGGGACATCGCACCGGACCTGACGAGCTTTACCTTCCGGCTGCGGCAGGGGGTCACGTTCACCGACGGCACCGACTTCAACGCCGATGCCGTGCGGATCAATTTTGACCATATAGTCGCAAAGACGACAAAATCGCAGTACGCCGCGAGCCTGCTCGGCCCCTACACCGGGACAGACGTCATCGATCCATACACCGTCAAGGTCAATTTTTCCAAGCCGTTCGCCCCGTTCCTCCAGGCGGCCAGCACCGCCTACCTCGGCTTCTACTCGCCGAAGACACTGACGGCCAATGCCGACAAGCTGTGCGGCGGCGGCCCGGTCGCCGTCGGCACCGGGCCGTTCACCTTCACCAGCTACACAAAGGGCCAGCGCATCGTACTGACGAAAAATCCCGCATACGCCTGGGCCCCGGCTACCGGCAAGCACACCGGCCCCGCCTATATCGACACGCTGACCATCCGCATTCTCAAGGAGAACGCGGCACGGGTCGGTTCGCTGACCAGCGGCCAGATCGATGTTATCAGCGCTGTTCCACCGGCGAATGTAAAGGCCATCCAGGCCGACCAGAACCTTCAGGTACTGCGCAAGGATATCGCTGGCGCGCCCTACAGCCTCTACCTGAACACGTCCCTGGCTCCGCTCAACGACGAGCGCGTCCGCACCGCCATACAGCGAGGGGTGAACCTGGACCAGGACGTCAGTACCGTCTACTTCGGCCAGTACAAGCGAGCCTGGAGCCCCATCTCGGCAACCACACCATCGTATGACGCCACGTTGGAGAAAAGCTGGCCCTACGAGCCGGCAACGTCCAACCAGCTCCTCGACCAGGCAGGCTGGACCGGTCGTGACGCCGCTGGGTACCGCACCCGGAACGGCATACGTCTCACCATCGAATGGCCTACGGTGCCGGCATTCGTACGGGAACAGCGTGACATCCTGGGCCAGGCGATCCAGGACGACCTCAAAAAGATAGGTGTCGAGATCACCCGCCCAGCCGTGGACATCGGCACCTACGTCACCAAGGCCTACGGCGGCCAGTTCCAGGTGCTGGACTTCAGCTGGGGCCGGTTCGAGCCGGATGTGCTGCGGCTGTTCTTCAACAGCGGCAGCACCCTGGCCACTGGCGGCCAGAACGCCTCGCTGCTCAGCGACCCCGAGGTGGACAACTGGACCGACACAGGCGCGGCCACGCTGGACCAAGCGACCCGCAATGACGTCTACGCCAAGACCCAGAAGGCGGTCATCAACAAGGCCGTTGTGATCCCGGTGTACACGTCAAGCTCCATCATCGGAGCGGCCGGGTACGTAAAGGGAATCGCCTTCGACGCGAACTCATGGCCACTTTTCTACGACGCCTGGCATAACAAGAAATAGCACCTCACCGAGCTGCGCTGATATTTTTCCATCAGCGCGCCCTGGACTCGCCTCGACGGATCGGCTCATGGATACCGGATGCGTTCACCACTGGCTACCAGACGTGCCCTGTTCAGCAGACGGGGAATAATACAAGGGGCTGCCGAACGCCTGCTCGCGGGGACGGCGGTGATGCTCGGGGCTGCGACGCTGGCCTTCGCCGCGCTCCAGCTCGTCCCTGGCGACACGGTAGCGGTCCTGTTGGGGCCGACGACCACGGCCTCCCCCGAGATTCGGCAGCAGATCAGGACCGAATTCGGGTTCGACCAGCCCGTACCGGTACGGTACGCGCGTTACGTCGGCAACCTCCTCCACGGCGATCTGGGCAGCTCCTACCAGCTCCAGCAGCCTGTGTCGAAACTGATCAACGATCAGATCTGGCCTACGGTCCAGCTCACCGTGGCCGCGGTCGCCCTCGCCGTCGTCATCGCGGTGGTGTCCGCGGTGGTGACAGCTGGACGGCGGCCGGCCCTGCGTGCCACCGCCACGGCCTGGGAGCTGGTGGCGTTGTCCACCCCGCCGCACTGGCTGGGGATCATGCTGTTGACCGTGTTCTCGTTCCAGCTCCGGATCTTCCCGGTGGCCGGCGCGCAGAGCCTCTCCTCGCTTGTGCTGCCCGCGGTCACCCTCGCGCTGTCAGTGGCCGGTGTGCTGGGTCAGGTGTTGCGTGAGGGCCTTGAGGCCGCGCTGGAACAGCCGTTCGTGGTCACCGCGCGCTCCCGCGGCCTGAGCCAGAGCGCGGTCAGGCTGCGCCACGCCTTCCGGCACGCGGCGACACCCTTGCTGACGCTGGCGGGCTGGCTGACCGGGACGCTGCTCGGCGGCACGGTGGTGATCGAGACGGTCTTCAGCCGGCCTGGCATCGGATCGCTGACCATGCAGGCGGTGACCAGCAGGGACCTGCCGGTCGTGCTGGGGGTCGTCCTGCTGTCGGCCTTCGCCGTCGTCCTCATTTTCACCGTGGTGGACCTGCTCCACCTGGTCATCGACCCGAGACTGCGGACGACGGAGGCAGCCCTGTGACAGCTGTCGGCTCCGTCGTCCCGCTGGGGGCCGGCGCCGTGCCCAGTGCCCGGCGCCGCCGGAGAGGCCGTCCCGCCCTGGTCGTCGCGGCCGTGGTTCTCCTGTTGGTCACAGTTGTGGCGATCGCGCCGGGACTGTTCACCGATGCCTCCCCGACCGACACCGACCCGGTGAACGCGCTCGCGGCTCCGGGTGGTTCGCACTGGTTCGGTACTGACCAGATCGGCCGTGACGTTTTCACCCGGATCCTCTATGGCGCTCGAACGTCGCTCCTGCTCGGTCTCGGCGCGATCGCGCTCGCCGTCGGCGGAGGCACGCTGCTCGGCCTGACCGCCGCGCTCGGCGGGCGCGTCGCCGATCTGGTCCTCATGCGCCTGGCGGATATATTGATCGCGATGCCGCCGGTGCTCCTGGCGCTGCTGGTGATCGCCGTTCTCGGCGCTGGTACGACCAATACCGTGCTTGCCATAGCGGCGGCGCTGATCCCGGTATACGGACGGCTTGTCCGCGCCGAGGCGATGGTGGTGCGGCGCTCGGGTTACGTCGAGGCCGCCGTGGGGCTCGGCCTTCGGCGGGGGCTGCTGGTGGCGCGCCATGTCCTGCCCAACGCGCTCGGTCCGGTGCTCGTGCTTGCCACGGTCGGCTTCGGCACGGCCCTCATCTACGCGTCCGCCTTGAGCTTCCTCGGCCTCGGGACGAGGCCACCGGCCCCGGAGTGGGGCCTGATGCTGTCCGAAGGCCGCGACTTCCTACAGACGGCCTGGTGGATCGGGGTGTTCCCGGGAGCGGCCATCGCCGTCACCGTGATCGCCGTCAACGTGGCCGGCCGATATGCGCAGGCCCACTTCGCCGGTAGGACCACCCGATGACCATGCCCGGCGCCGCCGATCATCCTCTCCTTGTCGTCGACGGTCTCGACGTGACGTTCCATCCGGGCTCCGGGCCCGTCCGGGCGGTTCGGGACGTGTCGTTCACTCTCGGCCGGGGCGAGTGCCTCGCCCTCGTGGGCGAGTCCGGCTCCGGCAAGAGCGTCACCGCCCGCACGCTCGTCGGCCTCACCGGTGCCCGCGCGGCGGCCACCGCGCGCCGGCTGGTGTTCGACGGCAGGGATCTGAGCACTCTGACCGAGCCTCAGTGGCAAGCGGTGCGCGGCCGGCGGATCGGCCTGGTGCTCCAGGACGCCCTGGTCTCGCTCGACCCGCTCCGGACGGTGGGCGCGGAGGTCGCCGAGACGTTACGCACCCACCGGGTTGTCGACCGGGCCGAGGTGCGCGGCCGGGTGCTGTCCCTGCTGACGGACGTGGGCTATTCCCGATCCCCGACAGCGTGCGCGCCAGTACCCGCACCAGCTTTCCGGTGGCCTGCGGCAGCGGGCGCTGATCGCATCCGCGATCGCCGCCGGTCCAGCGCTGCTGCTCGCGGACGAGCCCACGACCGCTTTGGACGTCACCGTCCAGGCGCAGGTTCTCGACCTGCTCCGGCGGCTCAAGCACAGCGGCATGGCGCTCCTGCTCATCAGCCACGACCTCGCCGTCGTGGCCGGGCTCGCGGACACGATCGCGGTCATGCACAGCGGGCTGATCGTCGAGCAGGGGCCGACGGACCGTGTGCTGAGCAGCCCACGACACCCGTACACCCGGGCGCTGCTCGCGGCCGCACCCGCCATGCACGCCAAGGGCGCCCGGCTGTCGGCCGCCGCGTCCGGGCAGCCCGCAGCCGGCCCGGACGGTTGCCCGTACGCGCTCCGGTGCCGGCTCGCCGACCAGAGGTGCCGTGACGAACTGCCCGCGCCAGCCGACGCCGGACCAGGGCATGGCGCGCTGTGCTGGTACCCCATGGCGGCACCGGAGGAAACTCCACACCGGCTGTCGGTCGTCGAGACTGCGCGGCCGCCAGCTCCGCGTGGCGGCCTCCTCATCGAGGCTGAAAGCATCTCCAAACGGTTCCGCTCCCCTGACCAGACCTGGCATCACGCGGCCCGGGACGTGTCGTTCCAGCTCCGGGCGGGTGAGGCGCTCGGCCTGGTCGGCGAGTCGGGCTCGGGCAAGACGACGGTGGCCCGCATCGTGCTCGGCCTGCTTGAGCCGGACGAAGGCAGCGTCCGGCTCGCCGGTGCGCTGTGGAACGGAACGGCGAACGGAGCTGGAGCTAGCGCCGGAGCGGCGGGACAGTCAGGCGGCAGGATCCGCGAGCGCGACCGCAGGGCGTACCGCCGGCGGATCCAGGCCATCTACCAGGACCCGATGGGTTCGTTCGACCCGCGTTACACCGTCGAACGCATCATCGGCGAGGCGGTGGCCGGCCCCCGGCGCGGACGGGATCGACGGGTGAAGATCATCGAGCTGCTCGACCAGGTAGGCCTGGCCGCGAACATGCTCCAGCGGCGGCCCCGGGAGCTGTCCGGGGGCCAACGCCAGCGGGTCGCGATCGCGCGGGCACTTGCACCATCACCTGATGTGATCGTCTGTGACGAACCGGTCTCCGCGCTCGACGTGTCGATCCAAGCCCAGATACTCGATCTGCTCACCGCCCTGCAACGCGGCCTCGGGGTGGCGTTGTTGTTCATCTCCCATGACCTCGGGGTGATCCATCATGTCAGCGACCGGCTCCTCGTGATGAAGGACGGCCGCGTCGTCGAGACCGGAGATGTCAGGCAGGTGTTTTCGCAGCCGGTCCATACCTACACGCAGGAGCTCCTCGCCGCGATCCCTCGGCCCGGCAAGGCTGGTGAAGCTGAAGCCGGCCAGCACGCGACGGTCCTCCGATGATTCCCGGAGCCGCTGGGAAGCGAGACCCGGCGTTACAAGCGGGTCAGCACCCCGTGGGCCGAGAATGGCCCGGGATTCGGTTTCCCGGCCGCGGCGGGTGCGCGGCGAATTCCGGCGTACCCCCGTCCGGCCGCTGGGACGGAATTTTCCGGCGCGCCAGCCGGCCGCACCGCTGAATTCGGTACACGTTATGTCTGCCGTTGAGCAGGAAAGGGTCACAGTATGAGCGACAAACCGACTGTTCCCGGAGCAGGAACCGGGGCGGCCGAAGCGGTCGCCGTCATCGGGCTTGCCTGCCGGCTGCCGGGAGCGCCGACGCCGGAAAAATTCTGGCGGCTTCTCACCGACGGCCAAAGTGCCATCACCGAAACCCCGGCCGAGCGCTGGAACTCCGCCGCCGACGCCTACCCCGGCGGCTTCCTCGACCACGTCGACCGGTTCGACCCGGCTTTCTTCGGCATCTCGCCCGCTGAAGCGATCGCCATGGACCCGCAGCAGCGGCTGATCCTCGAGCTCAGCTGGGAGGCCGTCGAAGATGCGGGCATCCTGCCCGCGAGCCTCGCGGGAGCCCGAGCCGGCGTATTCATGGGAGCCATCGCAAGCGACTACGCGGCCCTGCTCCACCAGCAGGGCGAGCGCACCATCACGCGCCACACCCTGACGGGACTCAACCGTGGGATCATCGCCAACCGGGTGTCCTACACCTTCGATCTGGCCGGGCCCAGCCTGACGGTGGACGCGGCTCAGGCATCCTCCCTGGTAGCCGTTCACCTGGCCTGTGAGAGCCTGCGCAAGGGAGAGTCCGCGCTCGCCCTCGCCGGCGGCGTCAACCTGAACATAACGCCCGAAAGCACCATCACCGCCGCACGATTCGGTGGCCTGTCACCGGACGGCCGCTCCTACACCCTCGACGCCCGTGCGAACGGCTATGTGCGCGGGGAGGGTGGTGGCGTCGTCGTGCTCAAGCCGCTCGCCCGAGCGCTGGCCGACGGCGATGACATCTACTGCGTGATCAACGGTGGCGCGGTCAACAACGACGGCGCCACCGACGCGCTCACGATCCCGAGTCCGGCAGCGCAGGAAGCGGTCGTGCGGCTGGCCGTCGAACGGTCCGGTGTGGATGCCGCTGAGCTCCAGTACGTGGAGCTCCACGGCACCGGGACGAAGGTCGGTGACCCGATCGAGGCCGCCGCACTCGGCGCGGCGCTCGGCGCGGCCCGTCCCCCCGGGCGCCCGCTCCTGGTGGGCTCGGCCAAGACGAACGTGGGCCACCTGGAAGGCGCGTCGGGAATTGTCGGCCTTCTCAAGGTGATCCTGAGTATCCGGCATCGCCAGATCCCACCGAGCCTGAACTTCGAGACACCCAATCCCGAGATCCGTTTCGATGAGATCAACCTGCGGGTGCAACAGGCCCTCGCTCCGTGGCCGCGACCGGACAGGACGCTCGTCGCCGGGGTCAGTTCCTTCGGGGTGGGGGGAACCAACTGCCATCTGGTGCTCGCGGAGAAGCCGGTATCCGATCGTCCGGCCGCGAACGGCGACGGCGCTCCCGGCAAGGAGGCTGCCCCCGGCACGACAGCCGTAGCCGGCCCGCCGGTGATCCCGTGGGTGATATCAGCGAAAAGCGAAGCTGGGTTGCGTGCTCAGGCCGCGGCGCTGCGCGAGGCCGTTTCCGCCCGGCCCGAGATGGGCCCGGCGGACGTCGGATTCTCGCTCGCCACGACCCGAACGTCGTTCACCCATCGGGCGGTGCTTCTCGGTGGTGACCGCGAGGCGCTCCTGGCCGGGCTCGCGGCGCTGGGCAGTGGGAAGGTGGCACCCGGCCTGGTGAGCGGAGTCGCCCGGGACGCCAGGGGCGTCGTGTTCGTCTTCCCCGGCCAGGGCTCGCAATGGAGCGGTATGGCCCGGAGCCTGCTCGAGACGTCCCCTGTTTTCGCCGAACACCTCCGCGCCTGCGCCGAGGCCCTGGCACCACACGTCGAATGGTCGCTGGACGATGTGCTCCGCGGCCGGCCGGACGCGCCGTTCCTGGACCACGTGGAGGTCGTCCAGCCCGTGCTGTTCGCGGTGATGGTCTCCCTCGCCCGGCTCTGGAGTTCCTTCGGGGTCCACCCGGACGCGGTCATCGGCCATTCCCAGGGTGAGATCGCCGCCGCTCACATTGCGGGCGCGCTGTCGCTGGAGACCGCCGCCACAATCGTGGCGCTACGGAGCCGGGCCCTGGCCGAACTCGGCGGCTCCGGTGGCTCTGGTGGCATGGCCTCCATTCCCCTGCCCGCCACCGACGTGCGCTCCCGGCTCACCCACTGGGCGGACCGGCTGAGCATCGCCGCCGTCAACGGGCCCGCGTCCACCGTCGTCTCCGGCGACCCGGGCGCGCTGAACGAACTACTCACCGGATACCGGGCCGACGGCATCGATGCCCGCGCCATCCCCGTCAGCTACGCGTCCCACTCCGCGCAGGTCGAAAGCATCCGGGAACAGCTGCTGCACGCCCTGTCCGGGATCACCGCCCACACGTCGGACATCGCGTTCTACTCCACCGTCACCGGCGGCCTGCTCGACACCGCCACGCTTACCGCCGACTACTGGTACCGCAACCTCCGCCAGCCGGTCCAGCTCGACCAGGCGATCCGCGGCGCGCTCGCCGACGGGCACCGGATGTTTGTCGAAACCAGCCCCCACCCGGTCCTTACGGTGGGAATCCGCCAGACCCTCGACAGGGCTGACCATGCTGGCGGCGACGATGCTGACGGCGACGGCACCGGCGGCCTGGGCAGTGCCATCGCCGTTGGCACCCTGCGCCGTGACGACGGTGGGATGCGGCGGTTCCTCACCTCACTCGCCGAGATCCACACCCATGGCGGCTGGGTGAACTGGCCGGCCGCATTCAGGCCGGATGCCCGGCGGACAAGGCTTCCCACGTATCCTTTCCAGCGCGAGCGGTTCTGGATCGACACGTCGGCTGCCGAACCCCCGCGGGCGCCGGGGAGGATTGCGCAGCCTCGTTCGGAGCCAGCGACGCACGCCGGCCCGAAACCAGCGCAGGACAGTGGCGCGGAGCATCGCGGCGACGCGGCGGACAGTTCATCCTCGCTGGGACAACGCCTGGCCAGGCTGTCCGCGGGCGAACGACAGGCCGCGCTGGTCGACATCGTGCGCGGATGCGTCGCCGTCGTCCTGGGACACGTCCTGCCAGGCGCTGTCGACGCGACATGGACGTTCAAGGACCTCGGGCTCGATTCGCTCGGCGCGGTGGAGTTCCGCGACCGGCTGTCCGCCGCGACCGGCCTGCGACTGCCAGCGACCCTCACCTTCGACCACCCCACGCCCCACGCCGTTGCGCACCACCTGGCGGCCATCGCGACAGGCACGCGGCACTCCGGCGCGGTCGAGACCATGGCCACGGCCACGGCCACAACCGTGAACGACGAACCGATCGCGATCGTGGCCATGAGCGGCCGGTGGCCGGGAAGTGCGGGCTCCCCCGAACAGCTGTGGCAACTGGTGCTCTCCGGCGCCGACGCGATCGGGGGGCTCCCCACCAATCGCGGCTGGGACCTTGCCAGGATCTATGACCCCGAACCAGGCAGGCCGGGCACGTCATACGCGCGCGAGGGTGGATTCCTCTACGACGCCGACCAGTTCGACGCTGCCTTCTTCGGCATCAGCCCCCGCGAGGCGGCGGCGATGGATCCCCAGCAACGGCTGCTGCTCGAGACGTCCTGGGAGGTCCTCGAGCGGGCGGCTATCGACCCGGCCTCCCTCACAGGCAGCCGGACCGGGGTGTTCATCGGCGCGATGCAGCAGGAATACGGTCCTCGCCTGCACGAGGCGTCCGAGGGCCTCGAGGGCTACCTCCTGACCGGCAGCACCACCAGTGTCGCCTCGGGCCGGATCGCCTACACCCTGGGGCTGGAAGGACCGGCCGTCACCGTCGACACCGCCTGCTCCTCCTCGCTGGTGGCCATCCACCTCGCCAGCCAGGCACTCCGCAACGGCGAATGCGGCCTGGCCCTGGCCGGCGGGGTCGCGGTGATGGCCGCCCCGGGCATGTTCACCGAGTTCAGCCGGCAGCGTGGGCTGGCCCCCGACGGCCGGTGCAAGCCGTTCGCCGCCGCCGCCGACGGCACCGCCTGGGCCGAGGGCGTGGGAGTCGTCCTGTTGGAGCGGCTGTCGGAGGCCCAGCGCCTCGGCCATCAGATACTCGCCGTGATCCGGGGCAGTGCCGTCAACCAGGACGGTGCCAGCAACGGCCTCACC
>NZ_CAKJTP010000022.1:0-6604 GCF_917627335.1 Protofrankia sp. CiT1
GGGCGGTTGCCTGGGCTGTCGCAGCCGCCGCGGCCAGGACATGGAACGTGGAGTCCAGGCCGCAGGCTGCTCTCTGGTCGCCGCCCCGGCCCCCGATCCGCCGGCGGAACTCGCCGACGGCGGCCATATGGCCCTTGTCCTGGCGCCCGTGCCAGACGCTGCGCCCGGCGACGGTCAGATCGCGGAAATCGTCGAGGACGAGATGCAGATCGCCCGCGAGAGCTTCCACGCGTTCCTTGCCGATCCCGGGCGGGCGGGCCGAGGAGTACACGATGACCGAGGTCGACCCGTCAACGTGCCCGAGAACGACCGTCACGTCATCGACGGCCGGAGCGCCATGGGCTCCGGCGGCGTGCGTCCGTATCGATATGATCTTTGAGGGATTGAGGAACATGCAGGTGTCGACGAAGTGGCACACCTCCCCGAGCAGGCGCCCACCCTGGCGGCGGTCGGCGTACCAGTGCTTGTCGCTGACCGGCCCGGCCGCGACCCGGTAGACCAGCGTGAGGGGAGACGTCCGGCGCTCAAGGTGCTCTCGGGCGAGTGTGGCAGCGGGCGACCAGCGACGGTTGAAACCAACGAAGAGGACCCGGTCATTACGACGTGCGGCGGCATCGACCTTCTCCAGCTCCTCGAAGGACAGCGCGAGCGGCTTCTCGCACCAGACATGGCAACCCGCGTCGAGCGCCGTCACGACCAAATCGGCATGGGAGTCGTGCGGGGTTGCGATGACGACCACGCCGACATCGGGATCGGTGATGACGGCCTCCGCGCTGCCCGCGACTTTGGTGAACCCCGCGCGTTCGCCGAACCGCCTGGCTGTCAGGCCGCTGGCGGAGCTCACCGCTATGAACCGGTCGAAGCCGGCAGCACGGAAGGCCGGGAGCAGCACAGCGGACGAGAAGGCTCCGGCGCCGATCCAGCCCACTGCGTGGCGACCGCCAGAGGCGGCCGGTCTGTCCGTGTCCACGGCACGGCGCTGCCCTGGCAGGCCCGGCAGCTTTGGTATCCCAGGTAGCTCCAGCAGGCGCGGCCGATGCGCCGCGCTCGTCCGCGGCGTGGGAAGGACGATGGTTTCCCTGAGGGTTCGGGCGGTGTCATAGTCGAAGCGGATAGCCAGGTACGGCTCGCTCCTGCTCTCGATCAGGGTGTAGGCGGCGGTCGCGTCGTCGATCGCGAAACTGTGCGTGACGAGATCCTTGACTGTCAGCCGGCCGGTGGCGAGCAGATCAAGGACAGCCTCCAGATTGCGGCCTTCGGTCCAGCGGACCTGCCCGGCTGGGTAGTCGACTCCCCAGTCCTCGTACGCGCGCTCGTAGCGTCCAGGCCCGTACGAGCGCGCGAAGCGTACCGACAGTTCCCGGTCGTAGAAGGGGGTGCGGTCCAGATCGAGGCCGACGTCGCCGACGACCACGACCGTGGCGCGGTCCCGGCAGCGAGTCGGCACCCGGGCCATCAGTTCCGAGGTTTGTGTGGCGGCGCAGACCAGCACAGCGTCGGCGCCCCGGCCGCGGGTCCACCGCAGCACCTCAGCGGTTGTCGCCTCGCCCTGTTCCCGCAGCGTGTGGACGCCGGCCCGCGCGGCGGCGGCCAGCGGTAGATCAGCGATGTCGACACCGGCCACGTCGCATCCGCTCGCGAGCGCGATCCGGGCGGCGAGCTGACCGACCAGCCCGAGGCCCGCGACCACCACTTTTGCGCCCGGTCCGACATCGGCGAGGCGCAATCCGTGCAGGGCGATCGAAGCGACTGTGGCGAACGCGGCGTCGGTGGCCTCGACCCCGTCCGGAACAGGTACGCAGAGCAGACCGGGCACCGCCTGCACCTCGGCATGGCTGGCCCAGCCGGCCCCGCCGGTTGCGACAAGCCGGCCCGGGGAGATTCCACTGACCATCTCTCCGATTTCCACCACGGTGCCCGCAGCGCTGTAGCCGAGCGGTACGTCTCCGCCGAGCCGTGCCTGAACTGCCCGGACGGCTGTGGAAATCCCGTCGGTCCGGGCCCGTGCCGCCACCTGGCGGACCAGGTCGGGACGGGCCCGAGCCTTCGCCACCAGCCCTGACTGGGCAAGTGCCGTCACCGCTCGTTCGGTGCCGGGGGAGACGATGCTCGCCATGGTCCGGACAAGGACCTCGGTGGGCCCGATCCTGGGGGCGGGAACGTCGAGGACCTCGACCGCGCCACCCCGGACGGCCTGCACTACCTGCTTCATGTTTGTCTCGCCTTCTCCATATGCAGGCCGCGCGCGTTCCTGCCGGTTTTCCCGGTCGTCTGCCGGACGGCAGCGAGGTCCGTACGGATCTCGATCGGCAGCTGCGTGTCGATGACATAGACGACGGTGAGTGCCGGCACCGTGTGCTGCCACCCGACGGCCCGCCGAGCCGGGCGGAGGTCCCAGCGCCCTGACGATCGTGGTGCGGCGGTGGCACCCGCATCGGTGACCCGGGTGTGCAGGATGATCTCCTGCCCGGCCGCGGTGCGGATCCGCACGGTGCGCGCGGGGTCCTCCACGGTGGCGCCGGTGTCGGGCGCGAGCGGGAAGTGGACCTCCACCTGGTGGCGTCCAGCGCCGGTCACCCGATCGTCGATGCGCACCCGATCGGCGCTGACGCGGAAGCGGCGTTGGTGTGTCGGGTGTCCAGGCAGGTTCCGGTAGCCGTCGTGGGACGCGGTGAGGGCGGCCTCGCCGCCGTCCACCGCCATCTGGATGATGGTCGGACGGGCCCGGCGACCGGCGCGGAACGCACCCCAGACCTCGGTCGAGTCGATCCCGTCGATGACGACCGTCGCGTGCGCCGCGGTGGAGCGCTCGGCGGCGCGGACAGGCCCCGGCTCATAGGTCGAGGTCGCGGTGTCGACGATCAGCGGGGCGCCGTCCCACCAGAGCAGGAACGCGAGCGTGTCGGCATGGGCGTGCGCGGGCAGCGTGTCCGGGCACGCGGGCCCGACGTCGGCGAGCAGATGCCAGCGTCCCGCACGCAGGGCCGCGAGACCGGTCTCGGCGAGCAGCCGGAGCCCTGTCGGGCTCCGGCCGGACGTCCGCCTCGTGGGCGCGACTCCACCGGACAGCAGGTCGGCGACGGCGCCGGCGGGGACCGGGTAACCGTCGTTGAGCAGGGGCACGCTGCCGTCCGGCCCGACGACCACGCGCAGCCACTGTCGCATGCGGATGACCGCGTCGGTCAACTCGTCGGGTACCGCCGCCGCGGTGGCCGCCAGCAGGCCGACCACGTCGTCGAGATCGGCGAGTACCTGGCAGTGGTAGGCGGGAGCCCGTTCGAAGTGACCGCCGTCGGTCAGCACCTGGTGACGGACCTCGGCACGCAGCATGTCGACCCACGGGTGGTACCTGCCGGTCTCCGCGGTGTCTCCGATGGTGACCGCCAGGCCGATCAGGGCCTTGAGATTCTTGATGAGATGGTTGCCGCCGACGTCGGTTTCCAGGTGGAGCCGCAGGAAGGCCTCGTGCCGGCCGAGGTCCGCGCGCATCGTCGGCATGACCGCGCTGTTGCGGGCCAGCGGTTCGAACAGCGCGCACAGCGTCCATGCGCGCAGCGACGCGACGTAGGGCGCCCAAGCGGTGCCACGGGGAGCCGCGGTGGCGGTCCGCCAGGACGTGTAGAGCCGGGCGAACACCGACCGGGCCTGATCACGGTCGGGATGGGCCGTCAGTGACCAGGCCCAGTCCCAGTAGTGCAGGTGGTAGCGCCACAGCAGCGGCGCGTCGGCCTGCACCCAGTCGGCCGCGCGTGGGTTCTCGCCGGGCCGGTACAACCGGCGGGTGTGGCCGAGCAGAGTCAGCGATCCGTCCAGGATCTCGGTCGGGTCCGGTCCGGTGCCGGCATGGCGCCCGTCGAACGGCACGAATGAGCGCGGCCAGTTGGCGGAGCACGGCCAGCTGTCACCAGCCGGCGCGGCCAGGCCGAGTATCCGTTCGGCGGTCCGGGGTATCCGGGAGGCGAATGCTCGCTGGGTGCGCAGGCGCGCGCGGGCGAGGATCTGCCCCGGCTGAAGGTAGGCGACGGTGCGGAGATATCGGCCCGCTTGCGTGCCCGCGGAGCTGGTGACAGCACCGGGATCGAGCTCTGGCAGATGACGAAGAACCGTCATGCCAGTAGCTCCGCTTCGGCTCGGATGCCCTGCTGGAATGGCCGTGGGTCGAAGTCGAGGTCGGCGGCCGCGTCGTCGATGGGGAACGCCTTGTCCTCGGCGAGTCGGGCGATCTGCTCAGCACGCAGCTTCGGTCTGGCAGCCAGCCGTTCGTAACCGCTCACGACTGCGAGAGTGGCTCTCAACGGAAGCGCAACGGTGAGGATCTGGCGACCGACCGCTGCTCCAGCCTCCTTGACGATCGTGCGGAAGGTAAGCGCTTCGGGCCCGGCAATGGTGTACGTCCGACCGATGGTCGTGTCCCGCCGGGCCGCCTCCAACACGGCGGAGGTGAGATCGTCGACGTGGACGGGCTGCTGAAGACGGTTGCCGCCGCCGGGCAGTGGCAGCACCTTTGACCTGCGCAGGGCGGCGAGCAAGCGGGCCATGTTGCGGTCGTCCGGCCCTCCGTAGATCATCGTGGGCCGCAGGATGGTCCAGTCGAGCCCGCTGCCGGTAATCGTTGATTCGGCCTGCGTGCGAACTCGTTTCGTCGAGGCCGGGAGCGTTGTGAAGATCGCCGTTGTCGAAATGAAGATCGCACGGTTCAGTCCGGCGTCTTCGGCCGCTGACACGATCATGTCCGCGTGCCCGAACCCGAGCGAGGCAAGGTTGATCAGTATGTTGCCCTTCGACGCCCGGAAGGCGGCGTCCACCGAGGCCGGGTCGTCAAGGTCGCCGGGAACGGCTTCGGCGCCGGCCTCTTCGAGGGCGCGAATCGCTGCGGCGCTGCGGGCGAACCCGACCACATGATGACCTTCGCCGATCGCGCGGGCGACGACTCGGCGCCCCAGGAAGCCGGTTCCACCAGTCACCAACATCCTCATGTCAGCTCCCGCTGCCCGGTATCGGTTGTCTGGACGATTGCGGACGGCGGGGAGACGGCGGTCGCCCTGACCGTGATCGGCTCAGCGACATTCGCCGTCCGCTGCTTCGGCACGGCGGCCGAGCGGCCCGTCACCTCCTCGAGGAGGGTGCGATAGCGGCGCGCAAGCACCGCGCGGTCGAAATGATCCGTGACGTACGCACGCCCCGCCACGCCCATCGCCTTGCGCCGGTGCGGATCGCCGGCCAGGCTCCGGATCGCGTCGGCGAGCGCGGTGGGGTCTTCCGGCGGAACGACAACACCGCCCGCCGCGGCGAGAATACGGGCGGCCTCACCGGCGAGTGCGCCGATGACTGGGCGTCCGGCGGCCAGCAGCTCGAACATCTTCGACGGGATGAACGTGGTGAACAGGGGCACGTCCCGCAGCGGGACAAGGCAGATGTCGGCCGCGGCGACGATTCCCGCAACCTCGTCGTGGCGTACCGCAGCATGCATGGTGACGTTGGTGAGACCACGTTCGGCCACCCGGTCGGCGACTCGCTGCCGGTCGGCTCCCTCGCCGACGAAGGCGATGTGTACGGGTTCTCCAACGAGTTCGGCGGCCGTGTCCACGACCGAGGGCAGGCCTTGGGAGATCCCATGGGCGCCGATGTAGACCACGAGGGTGTCTCCGGATCGGGCACCCAGGGCCGCCGACGGCGGATCGGACGGGCTGAACCGGCGCAGATCGGCCCCGTTGTGAATGGTGTGGACCTTCCTGGCTGGGATGCCGCGCCCGATGATGTCATCCCGGAAACCGTCGGTCACGGTGACGACGGCGTCCGCGGCCCGGTAGGCGGCGAGCTCCAGGCGTTCGAGCACGGCGATGACACGGCGGTTACGCAGCACCCCGAGCTGCACGAAGATTGCCGGCCACAGGTCGCGGACCTCGACCACCAGGCGGGCCCGCCGCAGGCGCGCCAGCAGCCATGCCGAACCGAGCGGGAAGAAGGTCGGCGACGACACGACGATGACGTCGGCCCCACCGGCCGCATTCCCGCCGAGCAGCACGCTGGTCACCATGAACGACAGGTGACCGAGAGTCCGCCGCACGATGCCCTTGTTCGGCGTTGCGTACACCCACGTCCGTACCACACGGTAACCGTCGCGGTGTTCGACTCGTCGCCACGCACCGCGGTACTCCGGCGGGATGATTCCGGTGGGGTGGTTGGGCATCCCGGTCAGGACTGTCACGTCGACGCCGTCCGCGGCCCATTCCCGGGCGGTCTCGGCGAGCCGGGCCTGCGGGGCGCCGACCTCGGGTGGGAAGTAGTGGGTGATCAGAAGCACCCGGAGTCGTTGTGTAGTCGCCTTTGCGGTCATCGGGCTACCTCGACTGTGAGTACGTGATGGAGGCGGACTTCACGGATCTCCCTTGAGCGAGGAACGGCTTGGAGCGACCGGCAATAGGGGACGCGGCGCCGCGGGGCTGGGGCACGCAGCTCGCGTCATCGCTCCCCGTCCATCACTGCGTGATGCACGGGTACCCCGGCTCGTCGGTCGCCACCCACCACCTCCGGTGGCTCCCTCCGCCGCCTCGCGATGCACGCACCCCAGTTCCGCTCCTTGATCCACACTCTTATTGCCGGG
>NZ_CAKJTP010000022.1:7010-19423 GCF_917627335.1 Protofrankia sp. CiT1
ACAGGCCACGCTGGTGCACACCGGGCAGCACTACGACAGCGCAATGAGTGGTGTGTTCTTCGATGAGCTCGGTCTGCCCACCCCGGACCACTTCCTCGGGGTCGGTTCGGGCAGCCACGCGGCCCAGACCGCGGGTGTGATGACGGCGTTCGAGCCGCTGCTCGAGGACGTCCGCCCGGATGTCGTCGTGGTGGTCGGTGACGTCAACTCCACGCTGGCCTGTGCGCTGGTCGCGGCGAAGGCAGGTGTTCCGCTCGCCCATGTCGAGGCCGGCCTGCGCAGCCGCGACTGGTCGATGCCGGAGGAGGTCAACCGGGTGGTGGTGGACCGAGTCGCCGACCTGCTGCTCGTACCGTCCGCGGAGGCCGCGGACAACCTCCGGCGCGAGGGCTACCGGCCGGACCAGATCCACCTCGTCGGCAACGTCATGGTCGACACCCTGCTCACGAACGTCGAGCGGGCGCGGCAGGGGCCAACGCTGTCCCGACTCGGCCTCGCACCGGGCGGGTACGGACTGGTGACGCTGCACCGCCCGTCCAACGTGGACGACGCGGACGTTCTTGCGGGCCTGCTCGGAGCCCTCGCAACGGTGGCAGTGCGATGCCCACTCATCTTCCCCCTGCATCCCCGGACCCGGGCACGCATCAACGGCCGGCTCCCGGCGGGCGTGACGGCGCTTCCGCCCGCTGGCTACCTCGACTTCCTGGCTCTGCAGGCCGGAGCGCGGCTTGTCCTGACGGATTCCGGCGGGGTCCAGGAGGAGACGACCGTGCTGGGGGTGCCCTGCCTGACGTTGCGTGACACGACGGAACGCGCAATTACTGTCACTGAAGGTACCAATCAGATCGTCGGCACCGATCCCGAACGGATCGTCGAGGCGGCGCAGAGCGCTCTCACGTCACCGCCGCCACCGCGGCGGCCCGCGCTGTGGGATGGCTGTGCTGGCAGGCGAATCGCGGAGGTGCTTCTCGCGGGGGCCTACGGTCGGCCCGGCAGCCGGCCGACCGACATCCTGACGGATGTCCTTGTCGAACCGGCCACCGGCGACAGCGGTGTCGCTGTCGTCCGCCAGTTCGCCCCGTAGTTCGCCGGCCGTTGTTCGGACCACATTGTGGCCGCCTCGGCAGACCACGCCGTCGGTGTTCAGGCATTGTGTGATCGGTGCCAGACGGACGGCCGTGGTACGGGTGACAGCCGGGGCGAAAAGGCTCCGGAGAGGCGCCGAAGCGCTGCATTCCGGACGAGTCCAGCGGGTTATCCTCTGATATCTCAGGTGAGGCATCCGGCACGTCTGCATTTCGGGGGAAATGATGTTTGTCCACAGTGGCGGCCGTCTCGGCCACAAGCCCGCGGCCACGCCGTCGGCTCAATGGTGAAGCTGCTCGCGCCCGGCCGTCGGGCGCGGCTCCGGGCTGTCTATGGATACATGTTACCGAGGGTTTCTTCAGCTGATTCTGCTGCTTCCACCCTTTCCACTGTTTCCGCGGATGTCTTTTCAACGACACGGGTAACCGCGCCGGGCCAGGCCGGCGAGCGGGTCGGTTCCGCTAGCGCAGGCATTGCGCCGATGACGGCGGAACCGGCGCCGCTTGTCGGTCTCGTCGCCACCGCCATCCCGGTCTGGACGATGTTGTTGATTGTCGCGACACTGCTGGCCTGGCCGATGGCGTACGCCGAGTTCGCCTCGTTGCTGGGGAGCGGTATGTGTCTCGCCGCTGTGATCTTCCTGGTTGAACTGGCTGGACTGGCTGTCCGCTTCCGGCCCACGGATCGCGAGATTCAGCCTGACCGCCCCGGCCGTGCGTGTGGGCGGGTCGACGAACTGACCGGCCTGGCCAACCGGCACGGCTTTCTCGACCAGGCCACTCATGCGTTCGCTGATATCTCGGGCAGCTGTTCCGTAGGGGACGGAGGCCCCGAGCGTACGCGGCCCGGATCCTCCGGTTATGTTTCCTTCGTTCTACTGCTGATCGACATCGATCGGTTCAATGAGATCAACGGCAGCCTGGGGAACGAATACGGCGACCGCCTACTGATTGAGGTAAGCCGGCGGATCAGCGTGGTCAGGAGGCCGAGGGATATCGTCGCACGAATCGGTGGGGACGAGTTCGTGCTGCTGCTGCACGGCATCGATGCGCAGCGGGCCCGGACAGTGGCGGCCGAGACGTTGGCTCGTGTCCGCAACGCTCTGGAGGTGCCGTTCGTCCTGGCCGGGATGCGGGTACCGCTGGAGGCGAAGATCGGTATCGCCGTTGCTCCCGAGCACGGTCGCGACGTTGGCGAATTGCTGTGTAACGCCGCCATTGCCCTGCGTGAAGCGAAGAAGGCGCGTGCTGGTTACAGCATGTACGACACACGGCTGGTTCGGCCCAGCCCGGCCCAGTTACGGCTGCGTACTGAGCTTCGCGCGGGCCTTCAAGGCGGGCAGATCGAACTGCGCTACCAGCCCAAGGCGGATCTGCGCACGGGCCGCGTCAGCGGGATGGAGGCGTTGGTGCGATGGCGCCATCCCACTGACGGCGTCCGCTCGCCGGACATTTTTCTCCCCGACATGGAAGCGGCGGGTCTGATGCCGGAGCTGACCTTGCTCGTCCTGCGGATGGCACTGAGCGAGTGCGCACGCTGGCGCGCGGCCGGGGCGGAGCTGTCGGTGTCGGTGAACGTTCCCGTGTCCGTGATCGTCGACTCCACCTTCGCACCGGTGGTGCACGATGCGCTCGGCGCGGCCGGAGTCCCTCCCGCCGCCTTCTGCGTGGAGATCACCGAGGATTCTGTGATGACGCGGCGTGAAGATGCCCAGCGCACGCTCGCCCGATTACGGGCGCTTGGCGTCCGGGTCAGCCTTGACGATTACGGCACCGGCTACTGCTCACTGGCCTACCTGCGTGATCTTCCGGCGGATGAGCTCAAGCTCGACCGGGTCTTCCTTCGTGACATCGAGTGGGACACTTCAGCCGCGGAGATCGTTCGTTCGGCTATTGCCCTGGCGCATACGCTCCGGCTGCGGATGGTCGCCGAAGGCGTCGAGACCATCCGGTTGTGGGCGCTGTTGGCAGCCTGGGGATGCGACGAGGCACAGGGCTATTTCATCTCTCGGCCGATGACCGGCGACGAGGTCCTGCCCTGGTTGGGCCAGTGGGCCCGGCACCCTCGGTTATTTCAGGAAATGATCATTATGGGTGGGGATATGACGGTAGAGGTCAGCCGGTCATGCGTGCGGCGAGAGTCAGGAGCCCAAGTGGCCGCGCCAGCGCGGCGCTGATCTGTTCGGCGCAGTACCGAAATGCCTCGATCGAGGCTCCGATCGGGTCGGCGATGTCGTCGTCGGTGGGACGCTCAGGCCGGGTCAGGCCCCGACGCCCCACCGCGAGGGCAACCAGCGCGTCCCCGTATGCCGGCAGTGAGCCAGCCGCATCGCCGTCGGAGGGGAGGCCGGTGGAGACGATGTCCGCGAGGGTGATTCCGGCGGTCAGACGGGCGAACTCCCGCAGCGTGAAGGTACGGCGCACGGCTTTCGGCACCATCGTCACAACGATGCCGCGGTGTTTGCGCTCCGCGCACAGCACGAGGCCGGCGCTGCGTACCGTGTCGACGTCGATGCGGTGCGCCCTGAACCCAGCTGGGTTGAGGCCTCGTTCGGCGAGGACTGTCGCGGTGTGGGGGTGCATGGGTGCGTAGGCACGGGCGTGTGTCCCGGCACTGCTGACGGTCACCGAATCCCTCTCGGCGCCCAGACCGGCCCGTAGCGCCGCGGCGGCGACGTACTCGGCCGTCGGTGACCGGCAAAGATTGCCCTTGCAGACCATCAGCACGTGCCACGGCGCGGGCACAGCGCTGGGAGGTGGCGCGATGGGGGTGGCTCCAGACCTCATCATGCCGCCGGCGTGTTGCGGGCCGGGTCGGGCTGTCCTTCGGCTCCGGTGTGCTCCGCCGGGAGTCGCCCGCTCCTGTCTGCGACCGCCCTGGCACGTCTGGTGGCCAGGAGGAGGCGAGGCAGCATGAGGTATCCGCAGATGAGCAGGATGGCCAGGGCAGCGGAGCCGAGTCGTACCGCAAGTGCCGCGCTGTAGCTGATAAGACCGAAAGCGGCGCTGGCCGCGGTCAGCGCTGAAACGAGTAGCGTGGCGCGGGTATGTGATCCGCCCATCACCGTGAGCTGCTGGTAGACGTGGTCACGGTGCGGCGTGTACCAGCCCTTGCCGGAGCGGATCCGTCGCGCCAGGGTGCAGGACGTGTCAGCGAGGTAGACCAGAAGCGGCGCGACAACGGTCTCGGGCCGGACTCCGTGCGCTACCGCGATCAGTGCCAGGACGGCGATCATTGCGCCAAGGGCGTAGCTGCCCACGTCACCGAGAAAGATCTTTGCGTGCGGGAAGTTGTAGGGGCCGAAACCGAGTGCGACGCCGACCGCCATGGCGCCGCCGTAGCGCAGGGTATCGAGCCCTTCCCAATGCCCGACAAGCGCGAAGGCGATGCCGGTCACGAGGGTCTGGCCAGCGGAGATACCGTTGATGCCGTCCATGAAGTTAAAAGAGTTGGTGAAACCGGTGATCCACACCGCAGCCGCGCAGGCGGCCGGCAGCACGAGCTGGACCGGGAGGTCCGGGCGGGTGACAACGAACCAGGCTGCGACCGTCGTACCTGCCGCCGCTATCTGGAGGCCGAGCCGGCGCGGTGCGGGGACGCCGTGGACGTCCTCGATGAGGCCGATGAGACCGAACAATGCGACCGCGACAACCACTACGAACATCTCAGGAGGGGGCGTGACCGCCGGATCGATGACGGGGACCAGCGTTCCCGTGAACAGCCCGAGGGCGACGGCCACGCCGCCGCCTCGGTAGGTCGGCACCAGGTGTGACGATCGTTCGGTCACCTGGTCGACTGCCGCAAGGCGGCGCATCCAATTGATCACGATTGGTGTCATGGTCATGGTGACCAGGAGCGCGACCACTGCCGAGAGCACCACGTCGTCCGCCACTCCTTCAGGTCCGTTCTTGAGTGCCACCGGGATGGCCACTTTATGTAGCAGTAAAATTACTCCCTGTGTTGCCAACTCTTCGCCGTGTCGCATCGGGGTCGTGGCTGAGCTCTGGGCTCGGGTGCGTTTCTGGGTGCGCTTCCGTTGCGACACGCACCGCGGCGTCCCTCTCGGCAATCTCTTGATCTGCGACTCTCTGCGTATGAGTCGTTGCGGAAAGTTGGTTGTCGTTGGCCAGGGCTATGTGGGCCTGCCGTTGGCGATGCGGGCGGTCGATGTCGGCTGGTCGGTCGTCGGGATCGAGATCGACGAAGGACGGGTCAAACGGCTCGGCATCGGCGAGTCGTACGTGGAGGACATCCCGGACTCGATCGTGGCCGCCGCACTCGAAAGCGGTCGTTACCACGCGTCGTCCCACTACGCGGACGCCGCCGGGTTTGACGTGGCTGTCGTGACGGTTCCGACGCCGCTGCGGGACGGCGTTCCGGACCTGTCCTATATCGAGAGCGCCGGGCGCAGCCTCGGTGCGCAGCTGGTGGCCGGGGCGACCGTGGTGCTGGAGTCCACGACGTACCCGGGCACCACCGACGAACTGTTCGGGCCTCTGCTGGAGGAGTCCTCCGGGCTGGTCGCCGGGGACTCGTTCTTCCTCGGATACTCGCCGGAGCGGATCGACCCGGGCAATCCGACCTGGAACCTGGTCAACACCCCGAAAGTAGTCTCGGGGATCGACGCGGCGTCGCTGCGGGCCGTACGGGAGTTCTACGACACCCTCGTCGAACGGACCGTGCCGGTGGCGGCCATCCGTACGGCGGAACTGACCAAGTTGCTGGAGAACACCTTCCGGCACGTCAACATCGCTTTGGTGAACGAGCTGGCGATGTTCGCCCACGAGCTGGGGGCCGACGTCTGGGAGGCCATCGAGGCGGCGTCGACCAAGCCGTTCGGCTTCCTGCGCTTCACCCCCGGTCCCGGCGTCGGCGGGCACTGCCTGCCGATCGACCCGTCCTACCTGTCGTGGCGGGTGCGGCGTAGCCTCGGGCGTAGCTTCCGGTTTGTGGAGCTCGCCAACGATGTGAACGACAACATGCCCGACCATGTCGTGCGCCGGGCCGTGGAGATGCTCAACCGTCGGCGCATGGCTGTGAACGGCAGCCGGATCCTCCTGCTGGGGCTGGCCTACAAGAAGAACACCAGCGACACTCGGGAGTCCTCGGCGGTGCGGGTCGCCGCTCTGCTCGCCGCTCTCGGCGCGGACGTGCGAGCCGCGGACCCTCATGTCGACGACTCCTGCCTGCCGTCGGGCGTGGCCTTTGTCGAGGCGGACGCCCAGGAAGTGGCCGCCGCCGACCTGGTCGTAGTCCTGGTCGATCACGATGCCTTCGAGCGGGGCCTGGTGGCACGCAACGCCCGCGCTGTTCTCGACACCCGCTGTTGGCTGCCGTCGCGGCGCTCCGGAGGCCATGATGATGTTGAGGTTGCCGGGGCTGATGTTGTCCTCCTGTGACGAGCGGTCCCCGTCCCGGCCGTCGGGTGGGTCGCTTGCGCGTTGGCGGCGCCGAGTGCGCCGACCGGCTGGTGGTACTCGCCTCGTCGCCGGTCAGGCCGTCGCCGGTCAGGCCGCGTGAGCGCCGCCCGGCCACGGACGGTGCTCCACGTCGTCGACACCGTGAACCGGAGTGGTCTGCTGCCGCGCACCGTCGAGCTGATGAGCCGGCTCGATCCGACTGAGTTCCGGCTGGTGTTCTGCGCCCTGGCCGGCGGACCGGGAGCGTTTGATCACGAGATCCGCTCGCTCGGGGGACAGGTGTACCACTGCCGGCTCGGCCCGTCCTTCCCGCGTGCTTTCTTCCTGTTGCTTCGCCAACTGCGGCCGTCGGTAGTCCACTCGTGGGCGCGGACATCCACCGGGACTGTGCTCGGGCTCGCCCGGATGGCCCGGGTGCGGCGGCGCGTCGCCCATCTCCACGACAGCCTGGGCGGGCGGGGCAGCGGCCCGGTGACGTGGCTGGGGCGCGCTGTCGACCGGGGCCTGATTGACGCTGGCGCGACCGATCTGCTGGCGGTGTCCGAGACCACCATCCGCAGGTTCTGGTGTTCCCAATGGCGGGCCGACCCGCGCTGCCGGGTGATCTACGACGGATTGGCGGTCGAGCCGTTTGGCGTTGCCATCGCGGCCCGGCGGCGAGCGCTGGAGGCCGCGCCGGCGGGCGTCGACATCCCGATCACCATGCTTCACACCGGACGGCTCGCGACGAACGACACGGGCCGGCTTCGCCCGGTGGAGATCCTTGCGGCGCTCAGCGCCCGCGGGGCCGACGCCCGCCTGCGGCTCGTCGGGCCTCAGGAGCCCGCGGAAACCGCGGCGCTGCTCGCCGCCGCGGTCAGGCATGATGTCCGCGATCGTGTCGAGCTGCTCGGGGAACGCGACGACATCCCGCGGCTGCTGGTCGCCGCGTCCTTGTTGCTGGTCACCTCCGACCGCGAAAGCCTGCCCAGCGCTGTGCCGGCAGCCTGCGCGGTGGGCACTCCCGTGCTGTCCGCGGACCTGGCCGGCGTAGGGGAGATCTCTCGGCTCCTGCCAGGGATCACCATGCTGCCGTTGTCCGCCGCGGACGGGCTCTGGGCCGACGCCGCGCGGGCGCTGACCGACGTCCCGCCATCGCTGGACGATCGACGGGCCGCGCTGCGGCACTTCGTCCGCTCACCGTTCACGATCGAGAACTGGCAGCGGGAGCTGACCGCGATATGGTCCGGGTCGCTTTCCACAGCCCTTCCAGCACTGCGCGGAAAGTCATGATCAAATGATATTTGATCATGAATGAGAATGTCTGCTGGGGGAATTCATGGGGATGCGGCAGGGGGTTTTCCGCAGACCATTTTAGCCGTTGTCGGATATCTATTAAAGCCGTCCACGGAACGGCCGATGAACATTTATCGGCAGGTTTTCCGGGTTGGGCTGGCGTACTGGCTGGGCCGCCACCACGTTCTTCTGTTCTTCCTTTTCCTTTTTCTTTTCGAGTTCGCAGCCGGTTGCCGAGGCGCGGCGGCACAAGTCGTTACGACCGGGGGCTGTCGCCGTAACTTGTGCCGCCGCACCCGCTGAAAGGTACCGGCGGCCCCCACCCCGGTGGGGTGAGTGGGGACGGAGGCGGGGACCGCCGATACCCGTTCGACCTCGGTGGCCAGGGCACGGTTAGCCGGCCACCGAGGAGCTTGTAGGCGTCCTCCGGCCGAACCGAAGACGGCGCGAAAAGGGCCAATATCGCGCCGCCCTCGGCCGGCCGGAGGCGGGAGAAACGATCTCGCGTCCAGCCCTCTTCCGCATGTTTCCAGCGGCGGTTGGTGGCTGAACTGTTTGGCAGCTTAGGGCGCTTCAAGCACGTGCGTCTACTCCCAGTTAGGCGACATCCGTCCCAGCGGAATTTGGTTCGCCCGCTGACCGCCGAGCCCTGAAATTACCGCGCCGCGCCGCATACGAGCGAGGCGATTCGCTGTCCCCGGAGCTGCCCGTGTATGAATTCTCGGTTCGCCCCGGCGTATCGCTCATTTTCCGGTACCGGTCCGCCGAAATACATTCGAGCCGGTATCGCCGAGGTGAACTCCGCCCTGCCTGGAATACCGGTCCGTGCCACCGGCGCCACCGGAGCCGGGGCCGGGGTCGGGGCGACGGCCCACCCGCGCCGGTGCCGGTATGGCCGTGCCGGCATCGACGCGACGCGGTGAGCCGCGGTGCGACGCGGTGCGGTGAGCCCGCGGCACGCCGTGGTGAGCCGCGGCGCTGGGCACGATGCGGTCCGGTGTTTGTGATCGAATATTTGCATTATCGAGAATATTGATGTAGGGCTTGGGTCGCAACGGTGGCCGGGGTGTGACCCATACGGATCCGGCAGGCACCGGTCTGGATCAATCCGGGGGCCGTCGTGCCCATGCCACTTCCGGCCGTCCTGTCGGGAGCAGCGCGGATGGCCGCTGGAGAGAGCGCGCCGTACCCGGACGGCAGGCGTGGAGGTATCGAAAATCGTTACGCTGCGTAAATGAAAATCTTGTGCTTCGCGAAACTATGAGCCAGGTCGGCACAAGCGCGATCCAGCCAGCCGGTAGTCCGACAAATCTGGAAAAAGCGCTAGGTAAGCAGCTCATGGGCGCGCCGGGCGCCGATCTGTGAGGAGGCCAACAGCGATCCGGCCGGATAGCGGCCGATGATGTCCGAAGTCGTTAGGCTCACTGCGACAACAGAAAGCACATGACGGCAGAGAGGTTCCCTGACGTGGTTACGCGAGTGGGTGTCAACGGCTTCGGCCGTATCGGCCGCAACTTCTGGCGGGCGCTTCAGGCGAGTAAGCGTAACGACGTACAGATCGTCGCGGTCAACGATCTTACTGATAACAAGACCCTTGCTCACCTCCTGAAGTACGACACGACGCTGGGTACGCTGGCGGAGGCGGTCAGTGTCGGCGATGGTGGGATCAAGGCCGGTGACAGTTTCATCAAGGTGCTCTCCGAGCGTGATCCGGCGGCGCTTCCCTGGGGCGATCTCGGGGTCGATGTGGTTGTCGAGTCCACCGGCCGGTTCACCTCGGCCGACGACGCGCGCAAGCACGTCCAGGCGGGCGCGAAAAAGGTCATCATCTCCGCCCCGGCCAAGGGCGAGGACCTCACCGTGGTCATCGGCGTGAACGACGACGTGTACGACCCGGCGAAGCACACGATCCTGTCGAACGCGTCATGTACGACCAACTGCGTCGCGCCGCTGGCCAAGGTCCTTGAGGACGCCTTCGGCATCGAGCGCGGCCTGATGACGACCGTGCACGCCTACACCAACGACCAGGTCATCCTCGACTTCCCGCACTCGGACCTGCGTCGTGCCCGTGCCGCCGCGCAGAACATCATCCCGACGACGACCGGCGCGGCCAAGGCGACGTCCCTCGTCCTGCCGCAGCTCAAGGGCAAGCTGGACGGCCTGGCCATGCGGGTGCCTGTCCTTGACGGCTCGGTGACGGATCTGGTCGCGACCCTCAAGCGCGAGGTCACGATCGAGGAGGTCAACGCGGCCTACCGGGCGGCGGCCGACGGCGCGCTCAAGGGCATCCTCGTCTACACCGAGGATCCGATCGTCTCCTCCGATATCGTCGGCACGTCGCCCTCGTGCACTTTCGACTCGCTGCTCACCATGGCCAGCGGCAACCAGGTGAAGGTCATCGGTTGGTACGACAACGAGTGGGGTTATTCCAACCGTCTGGTGGATCTCACCGCTCTCGTTGGCGGACGTCTTCAGTGACCATGGCACGATCATGAATTATCCGCGCGTGCGGCCCGTGCGCCGATCCGGGGGTCCGGATGGGCTGACGTGGGAGGTTTCGACAACTTTCGCGTGTTTTTGGAAACCCTGGAGCAAACGGCGTGAGAATGATTGACGATCTGCAGGTCGACGGGCGCAGGGTTCTCGTCCGCAGCGACCTGAATGTTCCGCTGGACCGGTCCGGGGACACTCCCCGAATCACCGATGACGGGCGGCTGCGCGCGAGTGTTCCCACCATCCGCGCGCTGCTGGACCGCGGTGCCCGGGTGGTCGTCTGCTCCCACCTGGGGCGTCCCAAGGGCATGCCGGACCCGGCGTACTCGCTCGCCCCGCTCGTCGGGCGGCTCGCGCAGCTGCTTGGGCGGCCGGTCACGTTCGCCGGTGACGGCGGTGGTGACATCGCGGGGCCGTATGCCCAGAAAGTCGTCTCCGAACTCGGCGACGGTGAGGTCGCTCTCCTGGACAACCTGCGTTTCCACCCCGGCGAGACGAGCAAGGACCCGGCGGTACGCGCCGCGTTCGCGGACCAGCTCGCCGGCCTGGCCGAGTGCTATGTCGGCGACGCCTTCGGCGCCGTCCACCGGGCGCACGCCAGCGTCGTGGATGTGCCCGCAAGGCTTCCGCACGCCGCCGGAGCGCTGGTAACCAGCGAACTGAAGGTGCTGGCGGCCCTCACCGGGTCTCCGGCTCGTCCCTACGTGGTCGTCCTCGGGGGCTCGAAGGTCAGTGACAAGCTCGCGGTGATCCGGGCGCTGTTGCCGAAAGTCGACGCTCTCCTGGTCGGCGGCGGGATGTGCTTTACCTTTCTCGCGGCGCGGGGACACGCCGTCGGCGGTTCGCTGCTGGAAGCAAGCATGATCGATACGTGTAAGGAGCTGTTGGGCGAGGGCGGGGACAGGATCGTGCTGCCCACCGACGTGGTGGTGGCCGAGGAGGTCTCGGCCGACGCGGTCACCGCGGTGGTCCAGGCCGACGCCATCGCCGACGCGCAGAAGGGCCTCGACATCGGCCCGGCGTCGGTGGCGCTGTTCGCCAGCCGGCTGCGCGGTGCCCGCACCGTGTTCTGGAACGGTCCGATGGGCGTGTTCGAGCTCCCGCCGTTCGCGGCCGGTACTCGGGGCGTGGCTGAGGCCATTGCCGGGGTCGACGGTCTGACCGTCGTCGGTGGAGGGGATTCGGCCGCCGCTGTCCGTACTCTTGGTATCCCCGAGGATTCTTTCAGTCATATTTCCACGGGGGGTGGTGCCAGCCTCGAGTATCTGGAGGGTAAGGTCCTGCCCGGTCTCGCGGCCCTGGAGGCATGATGGCGATCGACAAGCAAGCCGGCGACGGCAGGAAGCCGCGCGGCAGCGGGCGGCAGGCGCTGATCGCGGGCAACTGGAAGATGAACCTGAACCACCTCGAGGCGATCGCGCTCGTCCAGAAGGTGGCTTTCGACCTGAAGCCAGCCGAACTGGACAACGCCGAGGTCGTTGTCCTGCCTCCGTTCACCGACCTGCGCAGTGTCCAGACCCTCATCGATGGTGACAAGCTTGCCATCGGTTACGGCGCCCAGGATCTCTCCCCGCACGGTTCCGGCGCCCATACCGGTGACATCAGCGGTGCGATGCTCGCCCGGCTGGGCTGTGGCTACGTGGTGGTCGGCCACTCCGAACGCCGCGCTGACCACCATGAGGACGACGCGCTGGTGGCGGCCAAGGCGCGGGCCGCCTACAGCCACGGCATCACCCCGATCGTGTGCGTGGGGGAGCCCGAGACGGTCCGGGCGGCGGGCAGCCATGTCACCCACGTTCTCGACCAGATCGACGGTTCGCTCGACGGGATCACCCTGGAACAGGCCCGCACGCTGGTCATCGCCTATGAGCCGGTGTGGGCGATCGGCACCGGGCGGACCGCCTCCGCGCAGGACGCACAGGACATGTGCGCCGCGATCCGGGGGCGGCTCGCCAAGCACTTCGGCGCCGCGGCCGCCGCTGTCATCCGCATTCTCTACGGCGGGTCGGTGAAGGCGTCGAACGCGCCGGAACTGTTCACCCAGCCCGACGTGGACGGCGGTCTCGTCGGCGGCGCGAGCCTGGACGCGGCGGAGTTCGCGGCGATCGTCCGCAGCGCGCCGCCGAGCTGAGTCCTGAG
>NZ_CAKJTP010000022.1:20153-26740 GCF_917627335.1 Protofrankia sp. CiT1
GGGACGGGCGGACGAGCCACTGCGCGGCAGGTGGCCTGATCCGGGTGTGCTTGGGTGGCTCCGGTGGCGGGACGCGCTCCCGCCGGGAAGGGGCTCAGCTCAGACCATGCGACGCAAGCATGCGCTCACCCGGGTCGGCACCGTCGTGGCTGTCCTCGGTCTTGCCTCGGTCGCCTGCACAGACGCGGGACGCCACGGGCAGGTCTCGCCTGCCCCGCTGGTCCCGCCCGCCGCGATCAGCTCCAGGACCATCGCGCCGTCGGATCGGACCGGCGGGACGCTGCGGGTGGCGGCGACTACCGACTGCGACTCCTGGGACCCGCAGCGGACCTCGGCCGTCCGCTGCTGGAACCAGCAGCGGTGGATCTCCCGCCAGCTGGTGACCTACAGCGTGAGCGCCGGCGTCGCGAAGCTGGCCGGAGATCTCGCCACCGACGTGCCGACGTCCAAGGACCTGCGTACCTGGACCTACACCATCCGCGCGGGGCTGGCGTTCGAGGATGGCACACCGATCACGTCCAAGGACATCAAGTACGGGATCGAGCGGGCGTTCGCCACGGACGTGATCACCGGCGGTCCAGGTGAGGTCGTGAAGCTGCTCGCGGACGACAACGCCCCCTATCCGGGGCCCTACAACGATCCGGACCCCGATCGCCTCGGTCTCGCCTCGGTGATGACTCCGGATGACCTGACCATCACGTTCCGGCTGAACCGGCCGTTCGCGGACTGGAACCTCGTGATGGCCTCACCGGTCTCAACCCCGGTGCCACGGGCGCACGACACCGGCGCGGCCTACGGCGCGCGGCCGGTCGCCTCGGGGCCGTACAAGATTGAGAACTACCGTCCGGGTGAGTCCATCACCCTGGTACGCAACCCGAGCTGGAGCCCGAAGAGCGACCCGAACCGGTCCGCCTTCCCGGATCGCGTCGTGGAGCGGATGGGGCTTACCGCGGCTGACATCGACAACCGCATCCTGACCGACCAGGTCGACGTCGCCGCGGCGCAGACCGGGGTGGGAGCCCAGGCCGCGGCCCGGATCGTCGCGAACCCGAGCCTGCGGGCGGACCGCACTATCGAGGCGCCCACGGGCATCCTGCGTTACCTGGCGGTGGTGACCAGGACCGCTCCTTTTGGCAACATCCACTGCCGCGCCGCCGTGGCCTGGGCACTGGACAGGCAGGCCCAGCAGAGCGCCCGGGGAGGCCCGATCATCGGCGGGGACATCGCCGGGACGATGCTCACGCCGCCGGTGCGTTACTACTCCTGGTTTGATCTCTTCCCGAGCCCCGGCGGTACCGGCGACCTTTCCAGGGCCAGGGCGGAACTCGCGGCCTGCGGCCAGCCCGCCGGCTTCGCGACGACGCTCGTCACCGGGCCGGACCCGCTGGACGCCGCACAGGCCGAGGCGCTCCGTGTCTCGCTGGCCCGGGTCGGTATCACGGTCACCGTCAGCGTTGTGGATGATCCGCAATACCCCGCCGCGGTGATCGGGACACCCGACCGTGCGCACGCCATGAACTACGGCCTCATACTGACTGCCCGGCAGGGTGACCGGCCAACGCCGTACGCCTTTCTCGGCCCGCTCGCCGACGGGCGCGAGATCCGTCCCCAGCACAACCTCAACCTCGCCGAGCTGGATCAGCCCGCGATCAACGCGGACCTCGACCGCGCCATCCAGACGGTGGACGAGGATGACGCGGCCGGCATCTGGACGGCGCTGGACCGGGCGGTCGTCGCGTCTGGTGCCTACATCCCGTTGCTCTATGATCGGGCACTCAACGTCTACAGCGATCGGCTCACCAACATCCGCTACTCGTCAGCTTTCATGATGGTGGACCTCACCTCGCTCGGCGTCGTCCCGTAACGAGCAGCTGTCTGGACGGTCATCGCCCGGGCAGCCGGGGACATGGCGTGCCGTTCATACGACCGGGACGCCGTGATGTAACTTGGCACGATTGTTGTACCTCCACTGGAGGCGCGATCATGGTCTTTCGCGCGCCTGGTGAGGCCTCACAGTGACGGCTGGATGACGACGGCGCGGGAGCAGGTCTAAGAGATGACTGTTGGGCTGTCCATTGCCCTGATCATCACGAGTGTGCTGCTGGTGCTCCTCGTGTTGCTGCACCGGGCCAAGGGGGGTGGGCTGTCCACGCTCTTCGGTGGCGGTGTGTCCTCCTCGCTCGGGGGTTCTTCGGTCGTGGAGAAGAACCTTGATCGATTGACGATCGCCGTCGCGCTGATCTGGATTACCTCCATCATCGGCCTGGGCCTCCTTCTCAAGGAGTGAGCGGCCCTGGACGGACACGAACGCCGGCCTTGACGCTGATCGTCTGCCTGGTCGTGCTCTTCGGGGCTGCCGCGGCATGCGCCGAGGGTGGTCCCGGGCCGGTGCGGGTGACGCCGGTCACGACCACGGTCACCTCCGAGCCGACGGACAAGCCCGGCGGAACGCTGCGCCTGGTCGGCGCCACCATGCCCACCGGTGACCCCGGCTGGGCGGCTGACCCCGCTTCGAGGATGCTGGTACGGCTGGTATCGCGCCAACTGTATTCCTACCGCGCGAGCACTGACCCGGTCTTCGCCGCGGCACCCCAGCCGGATCTGGCGGTTGGCCCCCCTGAGATCAGCGAGGGCGGGAAGGTCTACACGGTCGTCCTGCGTTCCTCGGTGCGCTGGGACACCCCCGGCTTCAGGCGGGTCACCGCGACCGATGTCGCCCGCGGCATCAAGCGGTTGTGCACCCCGCCGAAGCCTTCGCCCATGCGGGGGTACTTTGCCGCCACCGTGACGGGTTTCGCCGTCTACTGTGACGATCTCGCGCGGACTCCGGTGGCTGGCGCGCGTGACTTCATCGAGCATCGCGACATCAGCGGTGTCCAGGTCATCGGCGATGAGACCATCGAGTTCCACCTGCTTGCGCCGGCCTCCGACTTTGCCGATGTCCTGGCCCTGCCGGCGGCGGCCCCGGTACCGCAGGAGGCTTTGGCATACCCGCCGGATTCGTCGGGCTACCTGGAGCACCTCATCTCCGATGGCCCTTACCATTTCTCGGCGGCCGTGAACGACGAGGCCTACCGGCTCTCCCGTAACCCGGCCTGGAGCGCGTCATCGGACGGTGTCCGCCCGGCACTTGCCGACCATGTCACGCTACGCATCAACATGGACGCCGCCACCGCCCAGGCTGAGATCGAGTCCGGGCGGGCTGACCTGGCTCTCGACAGTCCCGTACCCGCCGCGGAGGTGGCGGGGCTGGACGCCCGGGCGGACGGTCGGCTGTCCACCGACGGCCCGGGATCCGTCGTGTCGCTCACCGTGGGGCTGCACGGCCCGGCCGCCGCCGCCCTGCGGGTGAGCGCCGTCCGGGTGGCGCTCACGTACTGCGTGGACCGCGCGGCCGTCGCGGCGGCTCTCGGCGGGCCTGTCACGGCCACCGCGACCGCGCAGTTGCTGCAGGCCCCCATGGCCGGCTACCAGCCTCGGGATCCCTTCCCCACGCTCGGCTCGACCGGCGACGCGACCCGTTGCCGGGAGGGCGCGCGGAGCGCGCCTGGCGGTCCGCTGACCGCGCTGACCCTGCTCACCACCGATTCGGCCGCGGCCGCGGGCGTGGCGTCAGCGCTCCGGGATGGTTTCGCCCGCGGGGGCGTGGCACTGCGCGTCATCGCGGTGCCCGCCGTCGACTATCCTTCGCGCGCCATGGCGGCCACCGAAAGCCAGTCCTGGGACCTCGCCCTGGACACCGTGACGCCACAGTGGTTCGGCAATGCCGGGCGCACCGTGTTCCAGCCCATGCTGGAGCCGGCATGGTCGGGGCCCCGACCGGCCGATGGCGGATACCGTAATGAACAGATCACCTTGTTGCTGCACAGCGCCCTCGCCGAGCGTGATGCCGCCACCGCCAACACCCGCTGGGGTGATCTGGAACGGGAGCTGCTCACCGATGCCGCGGTTATCCCGTTGGCTGTTACCGTGGTGCCGCGTATGCACAGCGTTAACGTTCGTGGTTTCGTACGGCTGGGCTCGCTCGACAACGGTGATCCCACCAGCGTATCTATGGGCATTGCGTGAGAAGTGCGCTTACAGTGACCTGAAACCGTCGTGCGGATGACCGGCGGTGGTGGGTGCGACGAGGTCGGCCCATCTCGTCTTACACTCGGTCAGGCCGAACCGGCAGGCGCTGGGGGCCGGGTCCGGAGTCAACCAGCGGGACGAGACAAAGGAGTAGACGGACCGTGGCAGGTGGTAACGCCATCCGAGGAAGTCGGGTAGGAGCGGGACCAATGGGGGAGGCTGAACGGGGCGAGACCGCCCCGCGGCAGCGGATTTCCTTCTGGTGCGCCAATAATCACGAAACCAGGCCGTCGTTTGCGGCGGAGGCCGCGATTCCAGAGACCTGGGACTGCCCAAGCTGCGGCTTCCCGGCGGGCCGCGACCGTGACAACGTGCCCGCGCCGCCGAAGACCGAACCGTACAAGACCCATCTCGCCTACGTCCGGGAGCGGCGTAACGAAAAAGACGGCGAGGCGATCCTGGCCGAGGCCCTTGCCAAGCTGCGGGGCGCCGTTTAGAGGCTCCGGCAACAGGGGTGTGGGTCAAGGAGCGGGGCTGGGGTCCGTGCCCCAGCCCCACGGCGCCGCGGCGGCCCTGCCTGACCGTGGAGTTCCGGCCGTGGCACCGGTCGCGGCGTTCGTCGATCGGTACCACGCGGCCCCGGCTGTTGTGACGCCAATTTGGTGATCTTGGTTGACGTGTGCCGTCTCGACAACCTACCGAGCCGGCGCCGTGGCGCGTGGTGCCGGAACCTCGGCTGCCGCGGCGCGGTCCAGCAGCCACAGCGTCCGCTCCCGGCCCTGGGCGCCCGCGGCCGGGATCTCTGGGGGGTACGCGCCCGAGAGCGCCCGCGCCACCGCGGCGGTCTTCGCGTCCCCTGCGGCGAGCAGCCAGACCTCACGGGCCGCCCGGATGGCGGGGAGCGTGAGGGTGATCCGGACCTGCGGCGGTTTGGGGGAGTCGGGGACGGCGACGGCCGTCGCGGTGGCGTGTACGGCTGGGGAATCCGGAAAGATCGACGCTACGTGGCCGTCCGGCCCGATGCCGAGCAGCAGCACGTCGAAGGATGGGGCGGCGATGTCCGCGCCCGGCGGGGCGTGTTCGGCAAGCAGCTGTGCGTAGGTGGCCGCGGCCGCGTCGGCGTCGGCCGCGCTGTCCGGATCGCTCATCGCGAAGACCCGAGCCGGGTCCAGGGGCAGCGCGTCGAGCAGCGCCGCCCGTGCCTGGCCGTCGTTACGGTCGGGCGAGCCGAGGGAAACGAACCGCTCGTCCCCCCACCACACGTCGACCCGCCTCCAGTCGACCGTCTGGACGGCCGGACTGCCGCGCACCGCCCGCAGCGTCGCCACGCCGATACCGCCACCGGTCAGCACCACCGACGCGGTGCCGCGGGCGGCCTGCGCGTCCGCTAGGCTGATAATCATCCTGGCGGCTGTCGCGGCGGCGAGCAGGCTCGCGTCGGGGTGGATGATGACCTCGGCAGCCGCGCCCATCAGCCCGCCGCCCCCGCGATCGTGCCTGTCTTCCGTGTGATCGTGCCCGTCGTGCCCGTCGTGCCCGGGCTGTCCACGCTGCTCGCCATCGGGTCGCGCCAGATGTGCTCGCGCACCGGGGAACGAGCTGCCAGCCCCTTGACCGTGCTCCAGGCGGCCAGCGCATCCGCGTAGGGCCCGTCGTGGTCAAGCCTGCGCAGCTCCTCGGCCAGCAGATCGCCGAGACCGCGTTCGGCCAGCGGCACGGCCCGGTCGGGCTGGCCGGGCCGTTTCAGCACAGCGGTGCGGGAGTCCTGCCGGGCAACCGTCAGTTCGCCGTCATTAAGATCAAAACGTACTTCGGCAAGCCCGTGGTGCGACTTCGTCTCCACGCTGACCGGTAGGCCCAAACGGTCGGACAGCCACCCGGACAGCAGACAGACGCTGGGGTCGCGGTCGCCGCCGGCAATGGTGGCCGCCCGCGGCCTCTCGGTGAGCGACTCGAAGGCGGCGGCGATCAGGGTCCGCCAGGCGGTCAGCCGCGTCCAGGCGAGGTCGGTGTCGCCGGGGGCGAAGTCCGCCGCCCGCTGGCGCAGCGCGGCGACGGGATCGTCCGCCGCGGACGTGTCGGTGACTCGTCGGTCGGCGAAAACCCCGAGCGGATCGTAAGCGATGTGGTCCGGCGGGACACCGTGCCACCAGGTGATCACTGGCGCGTCCGGTGCCAACAACGGCAGGACCACCGACTCCGCGTGCAGGCTGAGGCGCCCGAACATGCGCATGACCACAGCCTCACCCGGCCCGAGCCGCCCCCCGATGGAGACCTCGGCGTCCAACCGCGAACTGGCGGCGTCCAGCTGGCGCCGGACGACGATGAGCAGCCGGCACGGGTGGGCCGCCGCCGCCGTGGTCGCGGCGCTCTCAGCGACACCGACGTGCTTTTCGTCCACCACGACCACCAGGGTCAGCGCCAGGCCGAAGGCGAGCGCGCCGGCCGAGCGCCGCTCGGCCGCCAACGCCCTGACAACGTCGGAGCCGGTCGTGTCCCACAGGGTCGTCATAGGT
>NZ_CAKJTP010000022.1:27237-31677 GCF_917627335.1 Protofrankia sp. CiT1
CGCGCTCGCCGGCCTCACGGCCGCCGCCAGCGACGCCCGTCCCGGGCGAGCATCTCGTCGGCGGCGGCCGGGCCCCAGCTGCCGGCCCGGTAGCGGAACGGGACGGTCCTCGCCCAGTAATCCTCCATCGGGTCGATCACCCGCCACGATTCGATCACCTCGGCGTTGTTCGGGAACAGTGTCGCGTCCCCGAGAAGCACGTCGAGGATGAGCCTTTCGTAGGCTTCGGGCAGCGACTCGGTGAACGCCTCACCGAACAGGAAGTCCATGGCGACATCGCGGACCTCCATGGCCGAGCCCGGCACCTTGGACCCGAATTTCAGCGTCACGCCCTCGTCCG
The DNA here is from genome assembly GCF_917627335.1 of Protofrankia sp. CiT1. Classification (NCBI taxonomy): domain Bacteria; kingdom Bacillati; phylum Actinomycetota; class Actinomycetes; order Frankiales; family Frankiaceae; genus Protofrankia; species Protofrankia sp. CiT1. The sequence continues at coordinate 27,578 of NZ_CAKJTP010000022.1, forward strand.
GCTGGACCCGGACCACCAGCTGGTTGTGGCCGAGCTCGGTGGTGTCGGTGGTGTTGAAGGGCAGGTGCGGCGCTGGTTTGAACGACACGGCGATCTCCGTCACCCGGCGTGGCAGCCGTTTGCCGGTGCGCAGGTAGAAGGGCACACCAGCCCACCGGCGGGTTTCAATCCCGATCCGGACGGCGGCGTAGGTCTCCGTCCGGGACTCCGCGGGGACGCCGTCTTCCTCGAGATAGCCCTTTACCCGCCGGCCGGCGAGCCAGCCCTGTTCGTACTGGCCGCGGACGGCGTAGCCGGCGAAATCGGCCGGCAGCGAGACCGCCCGCAGCACCTTGAGTTTCTCGTACCGGATGGCCTCGGCGTTGAAGCTCACCGGCTCTTCCATCGCGGTCAGCGCCAACAGCTGCAGCAGGTGATTCTGCAGGACGTCACGGGCCGCGCCGGTTTCGTCGTAGAACCCGGCGCGTGAGCCGATACCGACGTCCTCAGCCATGGTGATCTGGACGGAGTCCACGAAGTGGGAGTTCCAGATCGGTTCGAACAAGGTGTTGGCGAATCGCAGCGCCAGCAGGTTCTGGACGGTCTCCTTGCCCAGATAGTGGTCGATGCGGAATACGTCTTCGGGGGTGAAGACCTCGTCGACCAGCTCGTTGAGCGCGCGGGCCGACTCCTGGTCGTGGCCGAAGGGCTTTTCGACCACGACCCGCCGCCAGCCCCCGGACGCCTCGTTGGATGCCATGCCGGTGCGTTGCATCTGCTTGAGGACGACGGGGAAGGCCGAGGGTGGGATGGACAGGTAGAAAGCCGCGTTCCCCGGGATCCCGTGGGTGTGCTCGAGGTCGAGCAGCGTCTGGGCGAGGGTGTCGAACGCGTGGTCGTCGTTGAACGATCCGGGGACGAGCTTTATCGAGGCGGCAAGGCGTTCCCACACCTCCTCGCGGAACGGTGTCCGCGCCCCCTCCGCCGCGGCCTCCCGGATGATTTCCGCGAAATCGCTGTCGGTCCAGTCGCGCCGGGCGAACCCGAGGAGTACGAAACCCGGTGGCAGCAGGCCCCGGTTCGCCAGATCGTAGACGGCTGGGATGAGCTTCTTGCGGGCCAGGTCACCGGTCACCCCGAAGACCACCAACGCACACGGGTCAGGCAGCCGCGGCAGGCGGCGGTCGCGCGGGTCTCGCAGTGGGTTGGTGTTCACCGTCGGTGTCACCCGAACCCCCTCTGTCCGTCCAGAATCATCGTGGGCAGGTTCAGAACCGTCGCCGGACGGCAACGACGGCAGCAACGGCGGCACCTGTCGCCGCGGGTCCGCAAAGAGCGCCCGAGCCGCCGGCCGCCGCTGGCGGGACGCCTCGCCCCGGGTCAGCCGCCGGCGGCGTCAAGCTGGCCCTCCACCGCCGTGAGCAGCTGGTTCCAGGAATCCTCGAATTTCTCCACGCCCTCGCGCTCCAGCACCTCGACCACGTCGGGGAAGGAGATACCGAGTTCGGTCAGGCGGGCCATCACCGCGCGGGCGTCCTCATAGTACGGTCTGACCGTATCGCCGCTGACCACCCCGTGGTCGGCGAAGGCGTGCAGCGTGGCCTCGGGCATCGTATTGACCGTGCCCGGGGCAATCAGTTCCTTGACATAGATCGTATCTGGCAGTGCCGGGTCTTTCGTGGAGGTCGACGCCCACAGCGGCCGCTGCGGCTTGGCGCCGGCCTTGGCAAGGGCCGACCAGCGCGGGGTCGCGAAGGCCTGCTCGTATCGCTCGTAGGCCAGCCGCGCGTTGGCGATCGCGGCCCTGCCCCGCAGCGCCCGAGCCCCCTCAGTGCCGATTTTTTCCAGGCGGCGGTCCACCTCGCTGTCCACCCGGCTGACGAAGAACGACGCCACCGAGGCGAGGGCGGACAGGTCATGGCCGGCCTGCCGGGCCTGCTCGATGCCGGTCATGAACGCGTCCATGACGGCCTCGTAACGGTTCAGCCCGAAGATCAGGGTGACGTTGACGCTGATGCCCTGGGCGAGGGTGGCAGTGATCGCCGGTAGGCCGGCGAGAGTGGCCGGGATCTTGATGAACAGGTTCGGCCGGTCGACCAGCCACCACAGCGCTCGGGCTTCGGCCAGGGTGCGTTCGCTGTCATGAGCCAGCCGCGGGTCCACCTCGATCGACACCCGGCCGTCCACGCCCGCGCTGGTCTCGTAGGCGGGGCGAAGTACGTCACAGGCGGCGCGGACGTCTGCCGTGGTGATCGCCCGGATGGCCTCACCGACGTCCACTCCGCGGATGGTGAGATCGCGGATCTGCTCGTCATACGCGGACCCGCCGCTGATCGCCTTCTGGAAGATGGTCGGGTTGCTGGTGACGCCGACGACGGCCCGGGTGCGCATCAGCTCGGCGAGGTTGCCGGTGCGTAGGCGGTCGCGGCTGATGTCGTCGAGCCAGACCGCCACTCCGGCGGCGGAAAGCTGGGCCAAGGTGTCGGTCATCGCGGTGTGACGTCCTCTCCACGGGCGTTGGTACATGGTCTGGCACTATCGGGCCGCACCGTACGGGCACGGCCACGCCGACCACCGCGGCGGCAGCTGCGGGCAGGTCGCGGCCTGCCCACGGGGCACCGTCGCGCAGGCCCCGCCGCCGTGCCACCATGATGGCTCTACCCTCTCTCGGTCGCCTCATCCCAGCGTCCGGATACTCGCGGCAGAGTGGGAAAGTTAGCGAGAACACCATCCTTCCGCTACCTCTGTTTGAGAATTTATTCGTCTGATGTGCGCCCGTGGCAGCCTTGGGTGATCGAAGGTCGTGTATTGGCGCTGGTCCGGTGCGTCCTGTACCGCGGTCGTGACCCGAAATTGTGATCTTTTCTGGCCGAATAGTGATCTTGTTTGTCGGTGGGTCGCGTGCCGGGCACGGCATCCGGCAGTTAGACTCCGACACGTCGTAGAACCATGTTGTGAGCCCCGGCCGCGGGGCCTGAGCCTGCGCGGGTGCTCTTCCTCTCCCGCCGATCGCGAGGTCGTCCTGTCCGCCTTGGCCGCGTCCACACCGGTTTCCAGCCTGCCGCAGCGGAACATGCCCGCGCAGCCTGAGCCCGGTGGGCCGGCGGGCCCGGTGAAGTCCCGGCGCCCGGCCGGAGCACTGGCCCGCTCCTACCTCGCCCTGACGAAGCCGCGGATCATCGAACAGCTGTTGATCACAACTGTACCGGTGATGCTGCTGGCCGAACGTGGTCTTCCGTCCCTGTGGCTGGTGCTCGCGACCCTGGTCGGCGGGACCTTCGCGGCGGGCAGCGCGAACACGTTCAACTGCTACATAGACCGCGACATCGACGAGGTGATGGCCCGGACGCGCCGACGGCCGCTCGTCCGGGCAAGCGTCACTCCGGCGGAGGCGCTGCGGTTCGGGATCATGCTCGGGGTGGCCGCCACGGCCCTGTTCGGTTTTGCTGTCAACTGGGTCTCGGCACTGCTCGCCGACGGGGCGATCGTGTTCTATGTCTTCGTCTACACCCTGGGGCTCAAGCGTCGTACCCCGTCCAACATCGTCATCGGCGGCGCGGCCGGGTGCTTCCCGGTGCTCATCGGTTGGTCGGCGGTGACAGGGACGGTCGGCTGGCCCGCTGTGCTGCTGTTCGCCGTGATTTTTTTCTGGACGCCCCCGCACTTCTGGGCGCTCGCCATCAAGTACCGGGACGACTACGCCGCGGCGGGCATCCCCATGCTGCCGGTCGTCGCGTCTGCCGCGGTGGTGACCAGGCGGATGCTCGGCTACTCGTACGTCATGGTGGCCGCTTCCCTGCTGCTCGTCCCCATCGCCCACACGGGATGGCCGTATCTGGCGGTGGCCGCCTCGCTCGGTGGCTGGTTCCTGTTCGAGGCCCACCGGCTGGTCCGCCAGGTCCGCCGGGGCGGGGACATCCAGCCGATGCGGCTGTTCCATATTTCGATCACCTATCTGACGCTTCTGTTCGTCGCGGTCGCGGTCGCGGCGCTCACCGCTTCCTGAGCTGAGCTGAGCCAAGCCGAGCCGCCGACGGCGGTTTCGCCCGCTTCCGCCGGAGCCGGCGGCGCGATTCTCGCCGTGCATGGCGGCGTTTGCCAGCCGTTGCCGGAAGTTGATG
>NZ_CAKJTP010000022.1:32050-36779 GCF_917627335.1 Protofrankia sp. CiT1
CGACCATCGCGAGCCAGACCCACAGGGTGATCATCCACAGTGCGGTGGCCCCGGCGATGTGCAGTTCCACCAGGCCCACGGGCACACCGGTGAAGTACTGGGTGAACCCGATGCCGGCCTGGGCCAGCACGACGGCGGCGAGCACGGTGGTCGCGCGGACGGCCTCAGCCCGCGCCTCCCCGAGACGGACCGCGAGAACCATTGCGATCATGAGGCCCACCAGCACCATCGCCGCGTCCGCGTGCAGCTGCGCGACATTGGTGATATCGAGCCCGAAGCGTCTGGCCTGGGCCGAGTCCCCGCTGTGCGGGCCGGTGCCGGTGACCACCGTGCCGAGCAGCAGCACGGCGCCGGCGACCAGGGTGAGCACCCGGGCCAGCCAGCGCAGCTCGGGCCGGCCCACGGGGCGGGCCGGGCCGGGGCCCGATCCGGCCCGGCGGTCCAGCACGATGACGTCCACCAGCAGCAGCATCGACAGCAGGAAGTGCCCGGCCACCAGCGCGGGGTGCAACTTGAAAAGGACGGTCAGCCCGCCGAGCAGCACCTGGCCGAGGAAACCCAGCCACAGGCCGAAAGAGAGCATGACGAGGTCACGGCGACGGTCGCGCAGCCGCAGGGAGACCAGCGGCAGCAGCAGCATCACCAGTCCGACGGCGACTGTCAGCAGGCGATTGCCGAATTCGATCCAGCCGTGCGCGGAATACTCCGGCCGGGTGACGAACGAATTGTCGCCGCAGGTGGGCCAGGTGGGGCAGCCAAGTCCGGAGCCGGTCAGCCGGACCGCGCCGCCGGTGACGACAATCAGCGCGAGCAAGGCGACGGAGATCCGGGTGAGTCGCCTGAAAACGGTGGGGCTCACTGTCGGTATTCTTCGCGATGCGTTCATCGCGGGTCATGCTACCGTCTGTAGAAGTTAGTGGGTGCGAGGGAGCCGGGCAGGGTGCCGACAGGGTACGCCATGGCCGTAAAAGATTATTCCCATTTGAAGGTCCGCGCCGCGAGGGCCAGCGAACCGATGGCCCAGGCGAGCAACACGGCGAGATCCGTGACAGGCAGCCCGGCGGAGCCCCGCAGGACCGCGCGCAGTCCCTCCGACGCCGCGGCCGTGGGCAGCAGCGCGCCCAGGCTCGCCAGCCAGCCAGGCAGCCGGGAGAGCGGGAAGACGATCCCGCCCACGAGCAACAACAGCAGGTAGACACCGTTGGCCGCGGCCAGGGTGGCTTCCGCCCGCAGCGTGCCCGCCATGAGCAGCCCGAGGCCGGAGAAGGCCACCGTCGCCACCAGCAGGAGCAACGCCACCGACAGCGGGGAGCCGTGCGGATGCCAGCCGGCGCCGAGGCCCACGGCGACTATCAACAGAACCTGGATGATCTCTACGCCGACCACGGCCAGTGTCTTGCCGGCGAGCAGGATCACGCGTGGCAGGGGGCTGGCGCCGAGCCGTTTGAGCACACCGTAGGAACGCTCGAAACCGGTCGCGATGGCCTGCCCGGTGAACGCCGTCGACATGACCGCGAGGGCCAGGACGCCGGGGACGAGAAAGTCCACCGGCGCACCCGCACCGGTGGGCAGCACGTCCACGGCGGTGAAGAACAGCAGCAGGCCAACTGGAATGATCATGGTGAGCAGCACCGATTCGCCGCGGCGCAGCGTCAGCTTCATTTCGATCATCGTCTGCGCCCGCAGCATGGCCGGCCAGCGCGCGGCACCAGGCGCCGGGCGAAGATCGAGTGGGCGCCGGGCGGCTGGTAGCTGTCCGGCCGCTGTCGTCTCGGATGGTGCGCCGGTGCTGGCACCGGCGTCCATGCCGGTCACGGACGCAGCCCCGAGCCGGTGAGTTCCACGAACACGTCCTCCAGGCTGCGCTGTTCGACTCTGAGGTCCTCGGCCAGTACACCGTTGCTTGCGCACCACGCGGTCACGGCCGCGAGCAGCTGCGGATCGATCGTGCCGTGCACGACGTAGCGACCGGCGGGCTCCTCACGGGCGACCGTCCCGTCCGGGAGGGCCAGCACGAGGCGGTCGATGTCGAGACCCGCGGGTGCCCGGAAGCGCAGCTGCCCCTCGGCGCCGCCGCGGGTCAGTTCGGCCGGGGAGCCCGCCGCCAGCATCCCGCCATGGTCGACGATCACGACGTGGTCGGCGAGCCGCTCCGCCTCGTCCATGGCGTGGGTGGTGAGCACCACCGTCACCCCGCAGACACGCAGCTCTTCGACCAGCTCCCAGGTGGCTCGGCGGGCCTGCACGTCCAGGCCGGCGGTGGGCTCGTCCAGGAAGACGAGCTCGGGCCGGCCCACCAGCGCCATTGCCAGGGACAGCCGCTGGCGCTGGCCGCCGGACAGGCGCCGGTAGGGCGTGCGCGCTGCCCCGGCCATGCCGACCCGCTCGAGCAGAGAGCCGACGTCCAGCGGGTTGCGGTGATGAGCGGCGAGCAGCGCGAGCATCTCGCCGGCTCGGGCACCCGGGTAGACCCCGCCAGCCTGGAGCATGACCCCCACCCGAGGGCGCAGGGCGGCCACGTCGCGCCGAGGATCGAGACCGAGCACCCGCACATGGCCCGCGTCCGCGTGCCGGAAGCCCTCGCAGATCTCGATGGTGGTGGTCTTGCCCGCGCCGTTGGGGCCGAGCAGGGCCGTCACCGAACCGGTTACCACGCTCAGCGACAGGTTGTTGACGGCCCGAATGGGTTGGCCGGAACGTGGCCAGTAGGTCTTGACCAGGTCGGCAACCTCGACTGCCAGATCCTCCGCCACACTGGCGATCCTACGGACCACTGCGTGCACGGCGCGCGGCATGTCTCGGCCGGCATGTATCGGTGCAGGTAACGGCAGGCACCGGTACGCGAAGGGCCGGGCGGCAGCGAAGATCCGGGCGGCAGCAGCCAGGGCGTGTCCCGAAAGCCATCTGGACGCGGCTCCCGATCGAACGACGGCTTCCGAAGCACGCCGCAGGTCAGGTCTGATGGACCGTCAACCGCGTGGATCGATACCCGCATCGGCCACCGGCCACCGGCCACCGGCCACCATCCAGCAGACATGCGCTAACTGTGCCGTCCCCGAGGTGACGGGGGCCGCTGGCCGGGGCTCGGGTCCGCGAGCGCGCCCCAGGCGCCGAGGCGTTGGTACAGGATCAACGGGGTTGTGCTGTACAGCCGGGCCAGCGGGCGCAGGTCGGTCCGCCGCAGGCGCAGCACGTCCCGGGAGCTCTCCGCGCGCAGCACCTGGATGATCGCGATCCACCGCCGCAGTGGCCCGGTGCGGGTCGGTGGCAGTTTGCGCAGCCGGTGCAGGTCGATGGCAAGCGGCGGCAGCCGTACCAGCTCGGGCCTGGCCGACGGTGGCGGGACAAGCATGATCGTGGCTACGTCGTAGAGCTCGGCCAGTTCCACCAGGCGATGTACGCGCAGCGCGCGGTTGCCGCGTTCGTAGGCGCCGAGGGTGCCTGCCGTCCAACGCCCGTTGGTCCGCTCCTGGACGTCGAGGAGGGACATCCCGCGTCGGTGGCGGGTGGCCCGCAGCCGGTGCCCCAGCTCCGCGGCGTAGTCCCTGCTTGCACCGGAGTGGGCCTCGGTCACGCTCTCCGTCCGGGTCACAACGAACCAGGGACGCCGTTCGCCCCCCTGCCGCAGCCTGGCAGGAGTTGGCCCGCGAGACGACCGTCTCGTTCATGATCCTATGTTGATAGGAGTGGTCTGCCTGTGGTAGCTCGATCGCCGAAGGTACTGGCGGGGGCCGGGCGCCGGCCCGTCCGCGCTCCCGGAGACCTCGCGTCACGTCTTCGGCGCGGCCCGGGAAAGGGGTGTGGCGCATCAGACGCTCGGCTCGATCACATGGTCCACGCCCAGGTCAGATGCCACGATGGTCAGGTATTCCGACAGCTCGCGCCGACTCGGCACACAGGCTTGTTCGACCCCCGGCGGGAAATAGGGCACAGTGGTGTTGTGAAAAGCATGCCCGACGCTTCCAGCGGCACGGTGGCCGATGGCCGTACCCGTGACCGTGTCGCGCGCCTGCTCCTGGAACTCGGTCCCTCGACCGCGGTCACGCTCGCCGCTCATCTCGGCCTGTCCCCGGCGGCGATCCGCCGGCATCTTGACGCGATGCTCGCCGAGGAAACGATCACGATCCGGTCGGCGCGGGCCGCGGGCCCCCGCGGCCGCGGGCGTCCAGCCCGGCTCTACCAGCTCACCGCGGCCGGGCACGCGGCGGGCCCGACCGCGTACGAAGACCTTGCGGCCAGCGCGCTGAGTTTCCTCGCCGGCGTCGCGGGCCACCAAGGTGTCGCGGAGTTCGCCGAGGCGCGCGCCGCGGAGCTGGAACGCCGCGTCAAGCCGGCGGTGGCCGACGCCGATCCGGCGGACCGGCCGGCGGTGCTGGCGGCGGCCATGTCCGCCGCCGGCTACACCGCCAGCGCCTCGTCACTGCCGACCGGCGTCCAGATCTGCCAGCACCACTGCCCGGTCCAGCACGTCGCGGAGCGATTTCCCGAGCTCTGCGGAGCGGAGACCGCCGCATTGGCGAGGTTGCTCGACTCCCATGTCCAGCGGCTCGCGACAATCGCGCACGGCGACGGGGTGTGCACGACGCATGTTCCCCTGGAGCCTGCCCCCGTTGCCGCTACCAGTACGTCCACCGGCACCTCCACCGGCTGTACGGCTACCGCAATGAACCCCGTCACTTCCACCTCCTCGGAGGGGCCTGTCATATGACCACAACTCCCGAGACCGAGA
>NZ_CAKJTP010000022.1:37213-43212 GCF_917627335.1 Protofrankia sp. CiT1
CGGACGCGTATGCGGCAACCGCCCAGCGCGGGCTGTCGGAGGCGGTCGTCCTCGGCATCTCGGCCAAGAAGAGCGAACCGGAGTGGATGACGCAGCTCCGGCTCAAGGGCCTGAAGCTCTTCGGCCGCAAGCCCATGCCGACCTGGGGCGCGGACCTGTCCGGGATCGACTTCGACAATATCAAGTACTTTGTCCGGTCGACCGAGAAGCAGGCTGCCACCTGGGACGATCTGCCCGCGGACATCCGTAGCACCTACGACAGGCTCGGCATTCCTGAAGCCGAGAAGCAGCGCCTGGTCTCCGGCGTGGCGGCTCAGTACGAAAGTGAAGTCGTTTACCACAAGATTCGTGAGGATCTTGAGGAGCAGGGTGTTATCTTCCTCGACACCGACACCGGCCTGCGGGAGCATCCGGAGATTTTCCAGGAGTACTTCGGGTCGGTCATCCCGGTCGGGGACAACAAGTTCGCCGCGCTCAACACCGCGGTGTGGTCCGGTGGTTCTTTCATCTACGTACCGCCGGGCGTGCATGTCGACATTCCGCTCCAGGCCTATTTCCGCATCAACACCGAGAACATGGGCCAGTTCGAGCGGACGCTCATCATCGTCGACGAGGGTGCCTACGTGCACTACGTCGAGGGCTGCACGGCACCGATCTACTCCTCCGACTCGCTGCATTCGGCGGTCGTGGAGATCGTGGTGAAGAAGAACGCCCGCTGTCGCTACACGACCATCCAGAACTGGTCGAACAACGTGTACAACCTGGTCACCAAGCGGGCGGCGTGTCAGGCCGGCGGCACCATGGAGTGGATCGACGGGAACATCGGTTCCAAGGTGACAATGAAGTACCCGGCCGTGTGGCTGCTCGGTGAGCAGGCCAAGGGCGAGGTGCTCTCGATCGCGTTCGCCGGCCCCGGCCAGCACCAGGACGCCGGCGCGAAGATGGTGCACGCCGCGCCGCGGACATCATCCAAGATCGTTTCCAAGTCGGTGGCCCGCGGCGGCGGCCGGACGTCCTACCGGGGCCTGGTCCAGATCCAGGACGACGCGCACAACGCGCGGGCGACGGTGAAGTGTGACGCCCTGTTGGTGGACGCGATCAGTCGTTCCGACACCTACCCGTATGTGGACGTCCGGGAGGACGACGCCTCCATCGGGCATGAGGCCACCGTGTCCAAGGTCGGGGAGGACCAGCTCTTCTACCTGATGAGCCGCGGGCTCTCCGAGGATGAGGCCATGGCCATGGTCGTGCGCGGGTTCGTCGAGCCGATCGCCCGGGAACTGCCGATGGAGTACGCCCTCGAGCTCAACCGGCTGATCGAGCTGCAGATGGAAGGCGCGGTCGGCTGATGGTGACCGCTCCCATCCACAACGGCTCGCGGGACGGTTCGGCCGCGGGCTCGGCCGCAGGATCCGCCGCGGGATCCCCGGCCGGTCCGGCTGTGCTGGTGCCCGGGTCCTCGACCGGTTCGCCGGCCGGGTCGAAGGCGGGGGTGTCGGCGGGGCGGCCCGACGGCCGGCCGCGTCCGGTGCGCTCCCGCGACCCCCAGGTTCATCCGCTACCGACCGGCCGCGAGGAGGAGTGGCGGTTCACTCCGTTGCGCCGGCTCGGCGGCCTGCTCGGTGGCCCGGCCGCCGACGCCACGTTCACGGTGGATGTCGAAGCGCCCCCGGGAGTGACGGTTGAGCGCGTCGGCATCGATGACGCCCGCGTCGGGCGGGTGCTCACCCCGGCCGACCGTGTGTCGGCGTTCGCGATGACCCGCGCCGAGCATGCCGTGGTCGTCACCGTGCCCGCCGAGGCGGCCCCGGACACGCCGGTGGTCGTCCGGCTGCACGGCTCCGGCGGAACGGCCTACGGCCACCTGGTGGTCGAAGTCGGCGCGTTCGCCTCGGTCACGGTGGTGCTCGATCACACCGGACAGGCCGTCTTCGCCGGCAACGTCGAGCTGTCCATCGGCGACAGCGCGTCCCTGGTCTTCGTGTCGCTCCAGGATTGGGATCCCGGCGCTGTGCACGTCGCCGCACACGCGGCCAGGGTCGGCCGGGACGCCCGGTTCCGTTCGTTCACGGTGACTCTCGGTGGAGATCTCGTCCGCTTGTCGCCCACCGTCACCTATGCCGGACCTGGCGGGGATGCCGAGCTCTACGGGCTGTTCTTCACCGACGCCGGCCAGCACCAGGAGCACCGGCTGCTGGTTGATCACAGCCCGCGGTCCTGCCGCAGCCGGGTCGCCTACAAGGGCGCGTTGCAGGGCGAGGGCGCGCACGCGGTGTGGATCGGTGACGTGGTGATTGGCGCGGACGCCGTGGGTACCGACACCTACGAGCTGAACCGTAACCTCGTCCTCACCGATGGTGCCCGTGCGGACTCGGTACCGAACCTGGAGATATCCACCGGCGAGGTCGTCGGGGCCGGCCACGCCAGCGCCACCGGCCGTTTCGACGACGAGGCGCTGTTCTACCTGATGGCGCGGGGCATCCCGGCGGACGAGGCGCGACGGCTGGTGGTCCGCGGCTTCTTCGCCGAGATCGTCGACCGGATCGAGATCGGCTCTCTCCGGGAACGGATCACCGCGGCGGTCGAGGCGGAGCTGGACGGGGTCGTCTAGTGGGTGTTTTTCAGCGTGTGTGCGCGTTGGCGGACCTCAGCGAGGAGTCCGCGCTCGGCGTCGAGGTCGGCGGGCAGCCGGTGTGCCTGGCACTGGCCGGTGGGCAGGTCTACGCCATCCGCGACGAGTGTTCCCACGCCGAGGTGATGCTCTCCCACGGCGAGGTCGAGGACGCGAGGATCGAATGCTGGCTGCACGGCTCGCAGTTCGACCTTGCCACAGGTGAACCCGTCGGGCTGCCGGCAACCGAGCCGGTACCCGTCTATCCGGTGAAGATCGACGGTGACGACGTGCTCGTCGACATCGGGCAGTCATAGCGGCTTGTAGGACATAGCGGTTTTTAGGAGACTGATCAAGTGTCGACCCTTGAGATCCGTAACCTCCATGTCTCGGTGGAGACCGATTCCACCGAGGGGAGGGAGATCCTGCGCGGTGTGGACCTGACGATCCGCCGCGGCGAGACCCATGCGATCATGGGGCCGAACGGCTCCGGCAAGTCGACGCTGGCGTACTCCATCGCCGGTCACCCCAAGTACACGATCACCAGTGGTTCGGTGGCGTTGGACGGGGTCGACGTGCTCGCGATGAGCGTGGACGAACGCGCCCGCGCCGGGGTCTTCCTTGCCATGCAGTACCCGGTTGAGGTGCCCGGCGTGTCGGTGTCGAACTTCCTGCGCTCATCCGTGACAGCCGTGCGCGGCGAGGCGCCCAAACTGCGTACGTGGGTCAAGGAAGTCCGTGAGTCCATGGCGACCCTGGAAATGGACCCGGCATTCGCCGAGCGCAGCGTCAACGAGGGTTTTTCCGGTGGCGAGAAGAAGCGTCACGAAATCCTTCAGATGGCCCTGCTCAAGCCGAAGATCGCTATCTTGGACGAGACCGACTCGGGCCTTGACGTGGACGCGCTGCGGATCGTCTCCGCCGGCATCGAATCCGTCCGCGCGGCCGGGGAGACCGGTATTCTTCTGATCACCCATTACACCCGTATCCTGCGTTATGTGAAGCCGGAGTTCGTCCATGTGATGGCTGGCGGGCGCATCGTCGACTCCGGCGGCCCCGAGCTCGCCGCGGTCTTGGAGGACGGCGGCTACGACCGGTACGTCAAGGCGACCGAGGCGACCGAGGCGACCGAAGTGCCTGCGCCGGCCGGGACGGCGGTATGACGATGACGGACGCGATGCCCTCGCCCACGCGGCGCACCGCCGCTCAGCCGGGGGGCGGGTACGACGTCGATCAGGTCCGCAAGGACTTCCCGATCCTGGCCCGGCGTGTCCACGACGGCCGGCCGCTGGTCTACCTCGACAGCGCGGCCAGCTCGCAGAAGCCCACGGCCGTCCTCGACGCCGAGCGGGACTACTACGAGCTGCACAACGCCAACGTCCACCGCGGCATCCACGTGCTGGCCGAGGAGGCGACCGCGCTGTACGAGTCCGCCCGCGACCGGGTCGCCGCCTTCATCGGCGCACCCAGCCGGGACGAGGTCGTCTTCACCAAGAACTCCTCCGAGGCGCTGAACCTCGTCGCCTATGCGATGAGCAACGCGGCTGCCGCCGGTCCCGAGGCGGAGCGGTTTCGTCTCGGGCCGGGCGACGAGGTCGTCATCACCGAGATGGAGCACCACTCCAACCTCGTGCCGTGGCAGATGCTGTGCCGGCGGACCGGGGCGGCCCTGCGCTGGATCGGTCTCACCGACGACGGCCGCCTCGACCTGGCGGATGTGGAGAAAGTGATCACCGAGCGGGCGAAGGTCGTCTCGTTCGTGCACCAGTCGAACATCCTCGGCACGGTCAACCCGGTGGCGACGCTGGTCGACCGGGCTCGGGCGGTGGGCGCGCTGACCGTCCTGGACGCCTCCCAGTCCGTACCGCACATGCCGATCGACGTGACCGCGCTCGGGGTGGATTTCCTCGCCTTCACCGGCCACAAGATGTGCGGGCCGACCGGTATCGGCGTGCTGTGGGGCCGGGGTGAGCTGCTGGCGGTGATGCCGCCGTTCCTCGGCGGCGGCGAGATGATCGAAGTGGTGACGATGGAGGCGTCGACGTACGCCGTGCCACCGCACCGGTTCGAGGCCGGCACGCCGATGATCGCCCAGGCGGTCGGCCTCGGCGCCGCGGTCGACTACCTCACCGATCTCGGCATGGACGCGATCGCCGCCCATGAGCACGACATCACCGCCTACGCACTCGACCAGCTGGCCACCGTGCCGGGCCTACGGATCATCGGGCCGCCGGACGCGGTCGACCGGGGCGGCGCCGTCTCGTTCGTGCTCACCGGGTCCGACAACCGGCCGCTGCACCCCCACGATGTCGGCCAGCTGCTCGACGAACGGGGTATCGCCGTTCGCGTGGGACACCACTGCGCCCGCCCGGTCTGCCTGCGCTACGGCGTCCCGGCCACGACTCGGGCTTCCTTCCACCTGTACTCGACCCGTGGTGAGGTCGACGCGCTGGTGGAAGGCCTGGGGCATGTCCGGAGGTTCTTCGGGACGTGAAACTGGACTCCATGTACCAGGAGATCATCCTGGACCACTATCGCAACCCGCACCACCGCGGGCTGCGCGAGCCGTTCGACACCGAGGTCCACCACGTCAACCCGACCTGCGGGGACGAGGTGACCCTGCGGGTCAAGGTGGCCGACGGTAAGGTCGCGGACGTCTCCTACGAGAGCGAGGGCTGTTCGATCAGCCAGGCGTCCGCGAGCGTCATGGCCGATCTCGTGATCGGCCGGTCCGTGGCTGAGGCGCTCGAACTGGGCCGGGAGTTCCTGGCGCTGATGCAGTCGCGCGGCACCGTCGAGCCGGACGAGGATGTGCTGGAGGACGCGGTCGCCTTCGCGGGCGTGTCGAAGTACCCGGCCAGGGTCAAATGCGCCCTGCTGTCGTGGATGGCCTGGAAGGACGCGACCGCGCAGGCGGTGGGCGGCATCCCGGAACAGGAGGTGGACCGGTGAGCGAGACCACCGTGACCGAACAGGACCCGACCGTGGCTGAAGTGGGAACGGCCGAACCGGTCGCGTCGGCCGTAGCGACGGCCGGTGACACTGCTGTGGACAAGGCCGTGGACAAGGCCGCTGTCGATGACGTCGAGGAGGCCATGCGCGACGTCGTCGACCCCGAGCTCGGCATCAACGTCGTCGACCTCGGTCTCGTCTACGGCATCAACGTCCACGACGACAACACGGTCACCCTGGACATGACGCTGACGTCGGCGGCCTGCCCGCTGACCGACGTGATCGAGGACCAGACCCGTTCGGCCCTGACCGACGGGCCGGATGCCCTGGTCAACGACGTGACCATCAACTGGGTCTGGATGCCCCCGTGGGGTCCCGACAAGATCACCGATGACGGTCGCGACCAGCTGCGGGCTCTCGGCTTCAACGTCTGACC
>NZ_CAKJTP010000022.1:43674-52826 GCF_917627335.1 Protofrankia sp. CiT1
CCGTCGGCTTCGACGTCGAGTCGTCGGCTCGGCCAGGCGAGGTCAAGGCGGGCGATGACGCGTCCGGCCATATTTCTGACCGGCCATTGGAGCTGCTCAGGACCCAGGCCCGCGTCGATGAGGAGCAGCCGCAGCCGCGTTTCGAGCGGGGACTCGGCTCGGCCGTCAGCGTGCTGCCACCAGCTCGATCGCGTTGCCGCGCCCAGCCTGCCGAAGACGAGCGACCGAGCGCTGTTGAGATCGGTGAGATGGCCATCGTGCAACACCGCGTCCATGAGGGCGACGGCGTCATCGCGGCTACGACGCAGCACCATGTCGGCGAGCGTGCGTGGCGCCGACGTCGCCGGAACGCCGCAGACATCTGTGACCTGGGCGAGCGGTATGTCGGCCCAGTGCAGTACGACGCCGTCCGGCTGTGCCCGCGCGGCTCTGCGTGGCAGCAGGAGGTGCACCGGTTCGCTGGGCGCTGCCGTCGGGAGGCCGCCGAACCCGAGGAGCCGCGCCGCGGTGATCTCGCCTGCGACGGCGTCCGACCTGCGTAGCAAAGCGGCCCGAACCCGGCTCCGGAGCGGATGGGCTCCTGGCACGAGGTAGGCGCCTCGGCGCGGCTGCCGCCACTGGCCGATCTGGACGAGATGCGCGATCTGCCGGCGGGTCAGTCCGAAAGCCTGAGCCTGGGCTGTAGTGATCATCCCGTCCTGCCGCCGTGCCTGACGAAGGAGATCCGGGGTCAGATCGGGACGGGGATCGAGCATGACTGGATTTTTCCTGCGCCGGTTGGAGCGGCGCCATGCCTGGAACTGATCTGTGGACAACCACCGGCATTCGCTGACGACCGCTGACATCCACCGTTCATGATCGGCGCGTGTTTGTCATTGTGTACGTTTTTCCGGCTGAAATGCGTGCCGACCGACAAACACGCGCCGATCATCCTGGGGCCGGGCCCTGTCCGATAGTCACGATCATCTCACCTGTTGTTCGGCTTCGGATTGGTGGGTGAGAGGCTGCCGGTTCCGTCGTCCGTCAGTACCTGATGGATGCGGCGGCTTCGTGAGGATCGGGCGCTCAGCACCGATAGCAGGCAAGATCATAATGCGAGAGGAACGGGGAGCTGGATGAGATTTCGGGTGGACGTCGCCGCGG
Source organism: Protofrankia sp. CiT1 (assembly GCF_917627335.1). Lineage (NCBI taxonomy): Bacteria > Bacillati > Actinomycetota > Actinomycetes > Frankiales > Frankiaceae > Protofrankia > Protofrankia sp. CiT1. The sequence goes on from NZ_CAKJTP010000022.1 coordinate 44,818, forward strand.
ATGTGGACAGCATTCCGTGGGACCAGGTGTTCAGCCCTGCGCGCGGGGTCGCCTACGATCTGATCCGCGCTCAGGACGAGGCGCTGGCCGCCGAGTTACACGATCATGGCTACGCGGGCAGTTCGCTGCGTCCGCTTGGTCTGTCGGCGCCCCGCTTCCGCGGGGCGGGCCGGCGTACCGGCGTGTATGGCGCGTCCGGTGACGGCACGGTCTGGTTCGGCTCCCCGGTACCGCGGGTGGCCGCGGCGCTGCTGGCCGGGGTCGCCGGGCGCACGGAGCTCCGCTGGGGCACTGTCGCGCTGCGGGTGCGGGGCGTCCAGCTGGAGCCGATGCCGGACCACAGCCGCGGGTGGGCGGACTTTTCGACGGTGACAGAGGTGCTGGTGAAATTCGAGGACCGGTTCATCCACCCCGACCATCCGCGATATGCGGAAAGGCTCTGCCACAACCTGCGGCACAAGGCGGACCTGCTGGGCCTGCCCGGCGACCTGGAGATTGACATCGTGTCGTACGGGCCTGCGCGCAAGTTCCTGGTGCAACGCGCGCCCCGGTACGGCAGCACCGTCCAGCTGCGCGTGCATGCCGATCCCGTGTTGCTCGACGCCCTTTATGAATGGGGCCTGGGGCTCAACACCAACCAAGGATTCGGCTGGATCCGATGACCGCACCACCGGATGCCGGCGAACAGTTACGGACAGAAGTGCTGGCCTTGACACGTCATCCGATCCAACGTTGCGGAGCATGGGCGGTCACGATTCTCGCGGGCCGCGATCATCCGGATGACGTGACGGTGGGGGATCTCGATGATGTCGCGGCACGGATCGTGCGGGATGTCGTGCGGGCCGCCACAGCGGGTAAGGATGATGCGGCCTATGACTGGTGGAAGGTCCTGTACGCGCTGTTCCCGAACGCGAAGCCGACCCACGCGAGCCGGCCGCGGGACGCCGCCGCGCTGACCGCCGAGGTGGACCGGTTCTTCGCCGTGGACCGGGCGCGCGACGTGCTGCGGCCGTGTGTGTTCTGCGGCGCGATGGCCGGCGTCCTGTGGGCGAAGTCGATGCTGCCGATGTTCGACACGACGAAGTTCCGCAACACGCTGCCACCGGGGACGGCGGGCTGGCCGGTGTGCCGGGCGTGCCGGATCGCGGTGTGGGCGATGCCGTACGGCGCCGCGGTAACAGCCGGGTCGGCGACGGTACTGACCTGCGACGGTGACGTGGTCGAGCGGAATTTCGCGGCGCGGAACTGTGAACGGGCCGCCCGGATCCAGCAGGTCGGATTCAGCTCCCTGCCGTCTCATGCCTCTCCCGAGGCGGTGACATTGTGGGGGCTGCGAAACTACGCGGCACGGTCCGGCACGAACCAGCGGCCGGTCGCCACGACATTGTGGATGTTCAAGAACGACAATCAGGAGCCGTGGTTGCGGGTCACCGCCACCCGACTGGCGGTCGTGGGATTTCTGCGGGCTCTGCCGACCCAACCGACCGCCGCCCGGGGCTGGCGGCGGCTTGAAAGCGCTATGACCCGCCGCGCCGCGGACGGAACAGTCATCCGCAGCGGCCGTGACGCCATCGCCCGGACGTTGTTCGAACCGGTCAACGATCATCGGGACCGGCTGCTGGTCGAGCTGTTCAACCGCCGCGACGCGGTGGAGAAGACGTCGGCGTCGACCCTGCGGGACTGGCGGGCGTTGTCAGCGCTGTATCTGAGGGAGATGTGTGGAATGGACACGGGTGACCTGAAACCCGTCACCACGCTGCTGGTCGACTGGATCACGGCGGAGAAGAATCCCCGCGGCCGGTTCAACGAGTACCGGCAGGTGGCCGGGCGGACGTTCGCGCTGCAACGCCTGCTGATGGAGGCGAGCGCCCGGCTGCTGCTCGACGGGCGTCGTCCGTCGGACATCACCGGGGCGACCGAGACGCTGCTGGCCTCGACCCCGCCGGGGTGGCGCCTGCGCGGGCAGCTGTTTTTCGAGGTCGTCGCCGAGCTGGCCGCGCGCGGCGCGGCGATCGGCACCCGGGCTGAGAGCGACGAGGACGACGCCGACGACACCGACGGGCCGCACGTGGGGTTCGACCCGGATGCGGACGACGATGATGTTGACAATGACGGGGGGTACGCCTGATGGCGTTTCTGGCAGGAAAGATCGTGCTCGCGGTGGAGGCGGGCGCGCCGAACAACGGGGCGGGTGACACGACGACCGGCAGGGTGAAGAAGACCCGGATCCGGGGCCGGTACTACCCGTATGTGTCCGCGCAGGCGTTCCGCCGCTGGCTGCGGGACACGATGACCGCCGCCGGCTCGGTGCCGTCACCGACCGAGCGGGTCGGAAAAGCGCAGGGTAAGGCGCAGAAGGTGACCACGAACGCGGACCCGATCCGGTACGTCGATGACGACCTGTTCGGTTACATGAAGGCCACGGCGAAATCCACCGACGAGGCCACGACCGTGCGGGACACCCCGTTCATGGTGGGTACGTTCCTCGCGGTCGAGCCGGCGCAGCTCACCGAGGATTTCGGGGTGATGTCCCGGAACATTCCCGAGCCGGTGCTGCACTCGCACGAGTTCTACACCGCGGACCTCGCCGCGCCGTTCCTGTTCGACATACCACGGGTGGGCACGTTTACCCTGCCGGGCCCGAGCGGGTCGGGCCGGCCCAACTATCTCGACGAGAAAACCGCGCTGGGCTTTGCGGCCGCGGCGCAGGCCGGTGCGACCACGCAGACCTTCCGCGGCCATACCGCGGTACGCCTGCCGCTCGCCTCCCGGCGGGAGCGGGTCGCGGTCCTGGTGGAGGCGCTGGCGGAGCTGGCCGGTGGCGCGAAGAAGGCGTTGCACTACGGTGACCGCGTTCCGGCGCTGCTGGCGGTGGTGCCGATGGCGGGTGGGGTGAACCCGCTCGGCTTCGTCATCGACGGCGCGGAGGACGGCACCGGTCTTCAGGTCCGCGGTGACGTGCTCCGCAAGGAACTGGCCGCATGGCAGGGCGAATGGGAGCCGCCGGTGCTCATCGGCTGGCGGCCCGGCTTCCGCGATGTCCTGCGCAGGCGGTTCGAGGCCGACCTGGCCGAGCAGATCGCGGCCGGCCAGGTGGTGATCGATCATCCGCGGACGGTGCTGCTGGCGTTGGCCGCGCGGGTGCGGGACGGGCAGCACGACGCCTGGTTCGACGACCCGGCCCGGTGACCACGGTGAGCGAACATCCACGCTCGGTCCCGGTCGAGGCGCTGCGGGTCGAGCTGTTCGCGCCGGTCGCGTCGTTCCGGGACCCGATGTTCCCCGGGGTCACCCGCTGCCTGCCGGTGCCCGCACCGTCGACCGTGCGGGGCATGCTCGCGGCGGCCACCGGCCGGCCCGACGAACCGGTCCGGCTGGGGATGGCGGCCAGCGCCGCCGGTGACGGCATCGACCTGGAGACCTACCATCCGATCGCCGCGGACGGGAGCAACCCGGCGATCGGCGGCCGGGTCCGGGCGGGCAAGGGCGGCGCCACCGTCCGGGAACGGCCCTTCCTCACCGGCGTCCACGTGACCCTGTGGATTCCGGGTGCGGACGGCCGCCGGATCGAAGCCGCGCTGCGCCGGCCGACCTGGGGTTTGCGCCTGGGGCGCTCCCAGGATCTGGTGTACCTGCGGGGCCGGCCTCGGTGGACGGTGCTGCATCCGGCCGCGCAGGCGGTGGTCGGTCACGCTCTGGCCCCGCCGGACGGGCATGACGCGCCCGGGGCGGTGTCGGTCCGGCTCGCTGAGACGGTGAGCACCGACCGGTTCCGCACCGTCTACGGTTCGTTTCTGTGGTGCCCGACAGCTGCGGGGCGCCGGGATGTTCAGGGTGCCTACCGCGACGAGGGCACCGGTGAGGCGGTCTGGCTCCACGGCCCTGACCAGGCCGGCACCACGGATGGCGCCGATGCCGGGGAGATGGCCGATAACACCGATAGCCCCGGCGCTGCGGGCAACTCGGCGAGCGCCCGCGGCGATAGCGGTGGCGGCGGTGGTGACGGCGGTCATCGAGCTGCGCTCGACCAGGTGCTGGCGAAGTCCGCCACCGGCTCCGCGCACGGCCGGCCGGAGCCGCTGACCGACCACTGCGCGGCGGTGCGGGACGCCGCCCGCGCGGTCGCCGACCGCATCGGCCCGGCCGGGCCGATCGCCGCGGAACCGCGCTTTTGGGCCTGGGTGGAACAGGCCGCCCTGCTGCACGACGCCGGCAAGGTAGCCGCCGGTTTCCAGCGGCAGTTGCGGGTGCGCAAGGCGCCGTGGGGCGAGCGGCACGAGGTGCTCTCGCTGGCCTACGTAGACCTGCTCACCGCCGGTCAACCCGATCATGACCGGCTCATGACGGCAACGGGTGTCGCTTTCCACCACAAGCCACTGACGGTCAGCGGTGGCCTCGGCGACGGCCTGGCTGACAGGTACCCGTATGACGGTGGCTGGGAACACCGCTTCGGCCTCAACCCGGATGCTTTCGGTGACGAACCCCGCATCCAGGTCACCCCGGCGCGGCACGCCGAGCTGCTCACCTGGTTCACCGGCCAGCTCGGCACGAGCCTGCCGCCATCGGACGGCCGGCGGTTGTGGCAGCGGGCCCGTGATCTGTTCGTGGCGACGCGGGACGCCTGGATCGATCCGGTCACCCTGGAGGACGGCCTGCTGGCGGTGCTGTTACAGGGCGCGGTCACCCTCGCCGACCATTCCGGCTCCGCCCAGGTGCCGTTGCAGCGGCACATGCCGTTACCGTCGCGCTTTCTCGACCGACTGGCTACACCGTACGATCATCAGCGGGGGGCGGCGGCGGTCGACGGCCATCTCGTACTGACCGCGCCGACCGGCAGCGGTAAGACCGAAGCGGGTCTCGCCTGGGCGTCCACCCAGCTCGCGGGAATGCCGGGCCGGCCACGGCTGGTGTGGGTGCTGCCCTACCGGGCGTCCATCGACGCCGCCGCCGAGCGGTTCACCCATGCGCTCGACCCGCCACCGGGCGAGGCGGAGCCCGACATCGGCGTGCTGCATTCCACCGCTGCCCGCACGCTGCTCACCCGGGCGGTGGCGGAGGACTGCGCGCCCGGACCCGACGACGCGCGCAAGGCCCGCGCCCGCGCGGGGGCGATGCGACTGTTCGCCCAGCGGGTGCGTGTCGCCACCCCGCACCAGCTGCTACGGGCGGCGATCGCCGGGCCGCGCTACTCCTCAGTCCTGCTGGAGCAGGCCAACGCGCTGTTCGTCCTGGACGAACTGCACGCCTACGACCCGGTCACCTTCGGCCGGATCTGCGCGGCCCTGCGGCTGTGGAAGCAGCTCGGGAGCCGGGTCGCGGTGCTCTCCGCGACCCTCGCACCGCCGATGATCGAACTGGTTAAGGAAAGTCTGTCTCCGCAGCCGGTGGCGGTCGTGCCCGCCGCCGTGGGCACCGCGCCGGACCGCCACCGGCTCGTCCTCGACGAGGAGCCGGTCACCTCGCCGGCAAGCCTTGAGGTCATCATCGGATGGCTGTCCGAGGGGCGCAGCGTCCTGGTCGTGGCCAACACCGTCCGCAGCGCCCAGGCCCTGTTCGACGTGCTGGCGCCGGCTGCCCGCGCCGTGCATCCGGATGACGACGACGCGGCCCTGCTGCTGCACTCAAGGTTCAAAGCCCGTGACCGGACCGCGATCGAACGGCGAGTCGCCGCCCGGCATCCCGAACGCGAACCGGGCGAGCCGGCCCTGCGTGAGGGCCGTGGCGGACTCGTCGTATCCACCCAGGTGCTGGAGGTCTCGCTGTGCCTGGACTTCGACCGCGGGGTCAGTGAACTCGCCCCGATCGAAGCGGTCGCCCAACGTGCCGGCCGGGTCAACCGCCGCGGGCGCCATCCGGACGGGCCTGTCGAGTTCCGCGTTCACGCCGTGTCGTCCCACCTGCCCTACGAAGAGGAGGCGCTGGACGCGGCGTGGGCCGCCATGCAACGCACCGTGACCGGTGATCCGATGATCTCGGAACACACGATCGGTGCCTGGCTCGCCGACGTCTACGCCACCCCCTGGGGGCAGCAGTGGGCCCAGATCGCCCGCGAGGCGCGGGACGAGTTCGCCGCGGCTTTCCTGACCTTCCGCCAGCCGTTTGAGGACCGTGGCGAGTTCGCCGCCAGGCTTGACAAGGATTTCGACACCGTGCACGTCCTGCACGCCGACGACGTCGACGAATATCGGACGCTGTCGGACAGGCGTGACGGTCACCCGCTGCTCGCCGAAGGGCTGCTCATCCCCATCCGCTTCGGGCAGTACGCAGGCCTGTTGCGCGACCGGCATGCCCACGTCGACCGGCGTCTCAAACTGGCTGTGGTCGATCTGCCGTACACGGCCGAGGCCGGGCTGGATCTGTCCGCCGATCCGGACACGGGTGCTCGTGCGCAGGCCATCCCCGTGGACACCGTCCTGTGAGCGACACGAATCCTGTGAGCACCGTCGGCCCCGTGAGCCCCACGAGCAGCCCCACGAGCAGCCCCACGAGTGAGGTTGGTGACGACGGCCTCGGCGGTGTCCACATCAAGTACCTGCTGCACTGCCCGCGTCAGCTCTGGCTCTACATGCGTGGCTACCGGCCGGAGGCGTCCAGCGATCTGGTCGCCTTCGGTGAGGTCGTGGACGACACCACCTACACCCGCCGCCGCGACATCGACCTCGGTGAGGCGAAAATCGACTGGGTCACCACGGGTGCCGTCGTCCATGAGACCAAGTCCTCCCGTGCCCCTTCAGCGGATCATGAGGCGCAGGTCCGCCATTACTGCCTGCTGTTGGAACGGCGCGGGGTCCACGTGCGAGGCGGGACTGTCCACTACCCGTTGATCCGCCGGACGGTCACCGTGACCTGGAACGACCAAGCCCGCGCCGCCGCTCTGGACGCCGAGCGCCAGGCCCGTGCCGTGATCGCCGCGCCGTCGATACCACCACGGCTGGAGCGCAGGCGCTGCCGCGGCTGTTCCTATACCGACTACTGCTGGGGGTAGTTCATATGACCGACCATCGCCGGACGTCCCGGCCACCGGCATGAGCGCCGCCGGCCGCACGTACTGGCTGACCGAACCGTGCCGCATCCGCCGCGAGGACAACAGCCTGCGCATCGAGCGGGCTGACGCCAGCCCGGTGCACCTTCCGATCACCGATGTCCGCGATCTCGTGACCTTCGACCACGTCGACATCAACACCGCTGCGGTGTCGCTTCTCGGCCGGCATGGCGTGATGGTCCACGTCTTGGACCACTACGGCAACTATGCCGGCGCCGTCACCCCCGCCGAGGACATGTCGTCGGCTCAGGTGCTGCGCTGCCAGGTTGCCCTCACCGCAGACCCGGAGCAGCGGGTCGCAGTCGCCCGTTCACTGGTAGCCACGACTGCGGCAAATGTGCGCTGGGCGCTGGACACCGAACATCTCGATCGCGCCCTGGACACCCTTACCGCCCAGCTCCCGGACTGTCACAGCGCCGAACAGCTTATGGGGGCAGAGGGGAACTTCCGCCGAACGGCCTGGGGGGTGTTCGACACGATCCTGCCGGCCTGGCTGCGGCTGGACGGCAGGAGCCGCCGTCCACCGACCAATGCGGGCAACGCTTTTATCAGCTATACCAACAGCATCGTCTACGCACGGGTCCTCACCGCCCTGCGGTGTACCCCGCTGCATCCCGCGCTCGGGTTTCTGCACGCCGACACCGACCGGCGCCGTAACACCCTCGCCCTGGACCTGGCCGAACCGTTCAAGCCGCTGTTCGCCGAACGCCTGCTGCGTCGCGCCGCCGCGCAGAAGACGCTGCGGCCCGCCGACTTCGAAAGCGACGTCGGTCGGGCCTCCCTCAGCCGTGACGGCCGTAAGAAGGTCTCCACCATGATCCGGGAGGAGCTCGCCACGACCGTCTACCACCGGACGCTGCGCCGCAAGGTCTCCTATGAGGAGATCATCCATCTTGAGGCGCTCAAGATTGTCCGTCTCTGTCTGGAGGGCACCCCCTACAAGCCTTTCCGGCCTTGGTGGTGACGC
>NZ_CAKJTP010000023.1:0-1999 GCF_917627335.1 Protofrankia sp. CiT1
CTGGGGCTCTGCCATTGAGCTACACCCGCGGAGCGTCGCTTACACTACCCGTAGGATACTGAAGCAACGCCTCGGGGCGTAGCGTAGTGGCTAGCGCGCCTGCTTTGGGTGCAGGAGATCGGGAGTTCGAGTCTCCCCGCCCCGACCGGTAATCTCGGCGCGTCCATCCGATCCACTGCCGCATCAGGAGTTAGCCGCGCCGTGAAGGCCACCAAGGAGACCCTAAGTCCCACCCGGGTCAAGCTGACCGTCGAGGTGCCCTTCGACGAGCTCAAGCCGTCCGTTGACGCCGCCTACCGCAAACTCGCACGGGAAGTCCGGGTTTCCGGCTTCCGGCCGGGCAAGGTGCCTCCGCGTATCCTTGACCAGCGTCTTGGCCGGGGAGTGATCCTCGAGGAGGCCATCCAGAACGCCTTGCCGCGCTTCTACACCGATGCCGTGCAGCAGGAGGACGTAGACGTTCTGTCCCGTCCCGAGGTCGGCATCAGTTCGTTCGAGGACGGTGCCCCGCTGGTTTTCACAGCGGAGGTGGACGTCCGGCCGGACATCGTTCTTCCCGACTATGACAGCCTTGAGGTCATCGTTGACGCGCTCGAGGTGACTGACGAGCAGATCGATTCACAACTGACGACCATGCGTGAGCGCTTCGCCGTGCTCAAGCCGGTCGAACGCCCGGTGCAGACCGGCGACTTCATCTCCCTCGACCTTTCCGCGACCGTGGACGGCGAGGTCGTCGAGGGTGCCGAGGCTGCCGGTATGTCCTACGAGGTCGGTAGCGACACCTTGATCGACGGTCTGGACGCGGCGGTCATCGGTGCCGACGAAGGAGAGAGCCGTACCTTTGTGACCGAACTGCTCGCCGGTGAGTTCGCCGGCAGCTCGGCCGAGGTCACGGCCACCGTCCGGGGCGTCAAGGAGCGTGAGCTTCCCGAGCTTGACGATGACTTTGCCACCACCGCCAGCGAGTTCGACTCGCTGGCGGAGCTGCTTGCGGACATCCGGGAGCGTCTTGTCCGTGAGGCCGAGCGCGACCAGCTCGGGCAGGCGCGTGAGCGTGTTCTCGACGCTCTGATCGAGCGTGTTGACGTGCCGTTGCCGGTCTCGGTCCTCGATGGCGAGGTCGAGGCTCGCGAGCATCGTTTCGTTCATGATCTTGAACGGATGGGCGTTGACCGTGAGGCCTACCTCAAAACACTTGGCCGGACCGACGAGGAGCGCCTCGACGATGTGCGGCGACTCGTCGAGAGGACACTGAAGTCGCAGTTCATCCTGGACGCTGTGATTGATGCCGAGCAGTTCGGTATAGATCAGGGCGAGCTGATGGAGCAGGTGATCGGTCGGGCGCAGCGCATGGGCATGAGTCCCGAGGCCTTCGCTCAGCAGCTCGCCCAGGGGGATGGCCTTTCGGCGATCATGATTGACGCGCTGCGGAGCAAGGCACTCGCCTTCCTGCTGCGACAGGTGAAGGTCGTTGACACGGCCGGAAGCGAGGTGGTGCCACCTGATCAGGCGGCACCGATCGTCCCGCCAGGCGAGGACATCGAAGACGTTGATCCTGATGTCGATGCCGCCACGGACACCGATGCGGAGGATGCGGGCGGGTCGACCGATCCCGCGCCCAGCGGCTGAGCCGCCCTGGTCCGTCCGCGGCCGGGTGAACGGTTGTCAGTGGCCCCCGGATATCCCGTCCGGGGGCCACCGCGCGTTCTGTCCGGCTGCGCGTTCCGTACGGCCGGAGCGCCCGGTGACCTGGGCCTGCGGCTGGTCAGCCGCGCGGTTGGGGCGTTGTGATGTCGCCCCACGCTGGAGTGCCCGGCAACAGGGGACGCGGCGTCGCGGGCTTGGGCCACCCACCTCGTCGCATCGCTCCCCGTCCATCGCCGCGCGATGCACGGGTACCCCGGCTCGTCAGTCGCCACCCAACACCTCCGGTGGCTCCCTCCGCCGCCGCGCGATGCACGCACCCCAGCCCCACTCCTTGATCCACACCCCTATTGCC
>NZ_CAKJTP010000023.1:2624-4272 GCF_917627335.1 Protofrankia sp. CiT1
ACTAAGCCTCTCCAGGGAGTCGATTGCCCGCAATGCCCGGATTAACCGCCGCTGGGCCAGCCCGCCCTCACGCCCAGCGCGAACATCGAGGGTGAAGTCCCGGAACTAGCGCGGGTCACAGATAGTGTCGAGACGGTCAGATCAGCCGTCGTCAGCGCGAGGAAACCGAGGAGCTAACCGTGGGTAATATCGCAGCCCCGAGCCTGGTCGCCCCACAGCTGCGTTCGCCGGGGCAGGGTGGGGTCGGTTTCGACGAACAGGTCTTCAACCGACTGCTCCGCGAGCGGATCATTTTCCTGGGTTCGGTGGTCGAGGATCAGATCGCCAACGCGATCTGTGCCCAGCTGTTGCTGCTCAACGCCGAGGACCCGAGCCGGGATATTTTCCTCTACATCAACTCTCCCGGTGGATCCGTCAGCGCTGGTATGGCGATCTATGACACGATGCAGTACGTGGAGAACGACGTGGCGACGGTTGCGCTTGGGCTCGCCGCGTCCATGGGACAGTTCCTGCTGTGCGCGGGCGCGTCCGGCAAGCGGTATTCGCTTCCGCATGCGAAGATCATGATGCATCAGCCGTCCGGCGGCATCGGTGGTACCGCCTCCGACATCGCCATCCAGGCCGAGCAGATGCTCTACACCAAGCGGATGATGCAGGAACGGATCGCATTCCACACCGGCCAGCCGATCGAGCAGATCGAGCGGGATTCCGACCGCGACCGCTGGTTCACGGCCGAGGAGGCCAAGGACTACGGGTTCGTCGATCACGTCGTGGCCCAGGCCCGCCAGGTTCCCAGCGAGCGCTCGGTCAGCTAGCCGCGTCCCGCGGACACTCGGCCGACACCGTCGACATCCGGTAACCGACCACCACCCGCCGTCGCGGAGGCACCCACCATGTACCAACCGATCATCGGCCAGAGCTCGAGCGACGCGCTGCCCGTCAGCCATTACGGGATCCCGCGTGTCATCGAGAAGACCAGCCGTGGTGATCTTTACCTTAATCCTTATGAGAAGCTGCTGCGGGAACGTATCGTTTTCCTCGGTATCCCGATCGATGACCTTTCCGCGAACGACGTGATGGCGCAGCTGCTTTTCCTGGAGTCCGAGGACCCCGACCGGGATATTTCGATCTATATAAACTCACCGGGTGGATCGTTCACCTCGTTGACCGCTATTTACGACACGATGCAGTTTGTCCGCCCGGACATCCAGACGATCTGCATGGGCCAGGCGGCATCCGCGGCCGCGGTGCTGCTCACAGCGGGGACACCGGGGAAGCGTTTCGCGCTGGAGAACAGCCGTATCCTGCTGCACCAGCCCTCTGGGCAGGGCGAGGGACAGTCCAGCGACATCGAGATTCAGGCCAGGGAGATCCTGCGGATGCGCTCCCTGCTGGAGCGGATGCTCGCCAGGCACACCAGGCACACCGAGGAAGAGATCCGTCGGGACATCGAGCGGGACAAGATTTTCAGCGCGGCCGAGGCGCAGGAGTACGGGTTGATCGACGAGGTCATCCGGACCCGCAAGTCGTCGCAGCTGTTGGCGGCGCCGGCAGCGGGCCGTTAGCAGCAGGGACTGGGGGGGTCCGGTGGCCAAAGGCGGCGCGATGCTGGTTTTTCGCGTCGCCGGAGGCCTGGGTTGGGCTGGCT
>NZ_CAKJTP010000023.1:4893-35111 GCF_917627335.1 Protofrankia sp. CiT1
TTCCGCGTCGCCGGAGGCCGGGCCGGGTGCCCCGTCAGCGTTGTGCAAAGGCCCTGTCCGGACGGCACGGACGCGTGATGATCTGCCCGATGACCGTGACTGACCTACACGAGCCGCACGATAGGGCTCTCACTGGACGGCTTCAGGGGGTACGGTCCCCACGGGGAGGCGGACAGCCAGCTCAAAGCCGTCGGCGTCAGGGCACAGCCATCGGTGGCGGGTAGACGCGGATGCGGATACACAGCCCAAAGCCGCTGGCGTCATGGCGCGGCCGCTGCCGGCGGAGGGCAGGATAGTAACAGACAGGCGACGACCGGGCGGCTTAGCCGCCCCTGACCTGCAGGCGACACCATCGTCTGGACGAAGGGACTGAGTCCTCGGTGGCACGCATAGGTGACGGCGGTGATCTGCTCAAGTGCTCGTTCTGCGGCAAGTCCCAGAAGCAGGTGAAGAAGCTCATCGCCGGGCCCGGCGTCTACATCTGCGACGAGTGCATCGATCTCTGTAACGAGATCATTGAAGAGGAGCTGTCGGAGTCCTCGGATCTCAAGTGGGACGAGCTGCCGAAGCCGCGCGAGATCTACGAGTTCCTGGACGGCTACGTGGTTGGTCAGGAACAGGCCAAGAAGACCCTGTCGGTTGCTGTCTACAACCATTACAAGCGAGTCCAGGTGGGTGGTGGCGCGGGTAGCGACGCCAAGGGCGATGTTGAACTGGCGAAGAGCAACATCCTTCTGCTGGGCCCCACCGGATGCGGCAAGACGCTGCTGGCGCAGACCTTGGCCCGGATGCTCAACGTCCCGTTCGCGATCGCCGACGCGACCGCGCTCACCGAGGCCGGTTATGTCGGTGAAGACGTTGAGAACATTCTGCTCAAACTCATCCAGGCCGCCGACTATGATGTCAAAAAAGCCGAGACCGGCATCATTTATATTGATGAGGTCGACAAGATCGCGCGTAAGTCGGAGAATCCGAGTATCACCCGGGATGTCTCTGGCGAGGGTGTCCAGCAGGCGCTGTTGAAGATACTGGAGGGAACGACCGCGAGCGTTCCGCCGCAGGGCGGCCGCAAGCATCCGCATCAGGAGTTCATCCAGATCGATACTACGAACGTCCTGTTCATCGTCGGTGGGGCTTTTGCCGGGCTTGATCGGATAATCGATTCACGGATCGGTAAGAAATCGCTTGGATTCCGCGCGGTCCTGCACGGCAAGGATGATCCGGATATTCCCAACGTCTTCACCGACGTCATGCCCGAGGATCTGCTCAAGTACGGCATGATTCCCGAGTTCATCGGTCGGCTGCCAGTGATCACCAGTGTGTCCAGCCTCGATCGGGAGGCGCTCATCCGCATCCTCACCGAGCCGAAGAACGCCTTGGTCCGGCAGTACAAGAAGTTGTTTGAGCTGGATAATGTTGATCTTGATTTTACGGGTGACGCCCTGGATGCGATCGCGGACCAGGCGATACTGCGGGGAACCGGCGCCCGCGGGCTACGGGCGATCATGGAGGAGGTCCTGCTGTCGGTCATGTACGACATACCGAGCCGCAAGGACGTCGCCCGGGCGGTGGTGACCCGCGAGGTCGTTCTTGAGCACGTCAACCCGACGCTCGTGCCGCGTGACGTCGCCGCATCCAAGCGGAGTCCCCGCCAGGAGAAGTCGGCCTGATGAGCAGCCGGCCTGGCATCCCGGCGGACGCCGACGCCGACACAGCCGGGCTCGCCCGGGTGGAGAAGGCGCTGACCGAACGCTTCCCGCACCGGATGCTGCCCGATCTGGACCGTATGCGCGATCTCGTCGATCTGCTGGGCCAGCCACAGCGTGCCTACCCCTCGATCCACCTGACGGGGACCAACGGCAAGACCTCCACCGCCCGCATGGTGGATTCGTTGCTGTGCGCCTTCGGGATCAGACCCGGCCGTTATACCTCCCCGCATCTGGAGAGCGTGACCGAACGTATCTGCCTGGCCGGTCGCCCCGCGCCCGCAGCCACCTTCACCCAGGCGTACGACGACGTCATCCCCTACGTTGAGCTCGTTGACAGCAGGCATCCCGAACGGGTCACCTTCTTCGAGCTGCTGACCGCGATGGCGTTCGCCGCCTTCGCCGACGCGCCGGTCGATGTCGGTGTCATCGAGGTTGGTATGGGCGGGAGCTGGGACGCGACCAACGTCCTGGATGCCGGGGTGGCAGTGGTGACCCCGATCTCCCTCGACCATCGGGAGCTCGGTGCCACGCCTGGCGCGGTCGCGGGGGAGAAGGCCGGCATCATTCACGCCGGTGCGCTCGTCGTGCTTGCCCAGCAGCCGTTGGAAGCGGCGGAGGTGCTGTTGCGCCGAGCCGGTGAGGTCGGCGCGACGGTGGCACGCGAGGGACTGGAATTCGGGGTCCTCGACCGTGATATCGCCGTTGGTGGCCAGTTGGTTGCCATCCGTGGGCTCGGCGGTGTCTATGAGGACCTGTTGCTGCCCCTGCACGGCGCGCATCAGGCTCACAACGCCGCATGCGCGCTCGCGGCGGTTGAGGGGTTCCTCGGCGGCGGCCGTGAGATTCTCGACATCGACGCCGTACGCGCTGGGTTTGCGCAGGCTGACTCGCCGGGCCGGCTGGAAGTCGTCCGGCGCTCGCCAACGGTCCTGCTCGACGGCGCGCACAACGTCGCGGGCGCGCATGCGCTCGTCGCCGCGCTGGAGGAGGCCTTCAGCTTCGATCATCTGGTCGGTGTCGTGGGGATACTCGCGGACAAGGACGCCGCCGGCATTCTGGCCGCGCTGGAGCCGGTGTTGCACGCCGTGGTCATCACTCAGAGTGGGTCGTCGCGGGCAATGCCGTTGGATGACCTTGCCGCGATCGCCGTGGATCTGTTCGGTGCCGACCGGGTGGAGGTTGCCTCGCGTCTCGATGACGCTCTCGACGCGGGTGTCCGGCTGGCGGAGGAGGACTCGCACCTCGCCGGTACCGCGGTGTTGGTGACCGGTTCACTTGTGACGGTGGGAGAGGCTCGCCGCCTTCTGCGTCGCTGACGGGTAGGTTGCAACTGTGCCAAAGGCCGCGTGATCGTGTCCTTTCGCGCTGTCGGAGGCGTGAGGGCTGTGTGACTGTGCCAACGGTGGCTCGATCATGGTTTTTTCGTGCAGCCGAGGGGCATGAAGATCGTGTAACCGGGTCAACGGCGGTGCGATCGTTCCTCCCGTGCCGCCCGCGGCTGCATGGCTCTGGTCCCACACCTGCCCATCTGAGTGAGTAGAAGGAGTTCCGTGTCAGTCGAACGCACACTCGTGCTGGTCAAGCCCGACGGCGTGAGCCGTGGCCTCGTCGGTGAGGTCGTTGGTCGGCTGGAGCGCAAGGGTCTGGCCTTGGTCGCGCTTGAGCTGCGCAGGCTGGAGCGCTCGGTGGCCGAGGTCCACTACGCCGAGCACGCGGCCAAGCCGTTTTTTGGCGAGCTGGTCGACTTCATCGTTTCCAGCCCGTTGGTCGCGTTGGTTGTCCAGGGGCCGCGGGCGATCGAGGCGGTGCGCGGCCTGATCGGCGCCACCGACCCGGTCAAGGCGGCTCCGGGATCCCTGCGTGGCGACCATGCTCTGGAGATCGGACAGAACCTCGTCCATGGTTCCGACTCGCCGGAGTCCGCCAAGCGTGAGATCGACTTGTTTTTCCCCGGGTTGATCTGATTATTTCTGACTGGTCCGGCATCGAAGGCCAGGGCGGCTTGCCCTATGGCCGACGGTGCCGGACCGTTTGCCCGGATGGTCGAATTCGCCAGTCCAGGCGGCATCTCCAGTCGCCTCGGGTAGCATGCTTGTGACTCCGGGTGTTAGAACTGGTTGTACGGGTTGAGGTTGGCCGGCAGGTTGACCCGGCCTGGCGTGCGGACCGTCGCGCGTCATGGATCTCGTACCGGGACGGCAGGCTCGGTTGGCCCGGATTAGGCTTTTGTCGTCTGTTGGAGCGGCTTCTACTGGATTGCCGGACTACCTGGATGGAGCTCATCGGAGAAGCAGTGGATACGCCCTCGTTACGGACACCGCCTGCCCTACAACTCCAGCACGCCCAGCGTGCGCACCCAGACCGCACACCCGGGAAGGCCGGCATCCGACGATGTCCAGTTCGTTGTCGTTCCTAGGCCGTGACATGGCCGTCGACCTTGGCACCGCCAACACGCTCGTCTACGTGCGTGGTCGCGGGATCGTGCTGAACGAGCCCAGCGTGGTAGCGATCAATACCACCACCACGGGGATCCTCGCGGTCGGCACCGAGGCGAAACGGATGATCGGCCGTACTCCCGGCAATGTCGTCGCGATCCGCCCGCTCAAGGACGGCGTGATCGCCGACTTCGACACGACCGAGCGCATGCTGCGCTATTTTATTCAAAAGGTTCACCGACGGCGGCACTTCGCCAAACCGCGGCTGGTCGTGTGTGTCCCGTCTGGGATCACCGGGGTCGAGCAGCGGGCTGTGAAGGACGCCGGTTATCAGGCTGGTGCCCGAAAGGTCTATATCATCGAGGAGCCGATGGCGGCGGCCATCGGAGCCGGGCTGCCCGTCCACGAACCCACCGGGAATATGGTGGTCGACATCGGCGGTGGAACCACCGAGGTGGCGGTCATCTCCTTGGGTGGGATCGTGACGAGCCAGTCCATCCGGACGGCCGGGGATGAGCTTGACACTGCGATCATCTCCTACGTCAAGAAGGAGTACTCGCTCATGCTCGGGGAGCGGACCGCGGAAGAGATCAAAATGGCGATCGGCTCCGCGCACAAGATGTCAGACGAGCCCAGCGCGGAGATCCGCGGCCGAGATCTGGTCTCCGGCCTGCCCAAGACCATCGTCGTTACCGCCGAGGAGATCCGTAAAGCCATCGAGGAGCCGGTGAACGCGGTGATCGACGCGGTCAAGGTCACCCTTGACAAGTGCCCACCGGAGTTGTCCGGCGACATCATGGACCGCGGCATCGTGCTGACCGGTGGGGGAGCGCTGCTGCGCGGTCTGGACGAGCGCCTCCGCCATGAGACCGGGATGCCGATCCATATCGCGGACAACCCGTTGCACTCGGTCGCGATGGGTTCTGGTAAGTGCGTCGAGGAGTTCGAAGCGTTGCAGCAGGTGCTTATATCCGAGCCCCGCCGCTGATCTGATCGTGCCGAATGGGATGTCGATCGCTGGGGATACGGGCCGACGGCTCGCTCACCTCGTGAACTGACGACGTTTCGGGCTGGCGCCGCCGGGCACCGCGGTACCCGTACCGGCCGCCGTGGATGGGCATCGTCGTGACTGGGCGTTGCCAGGTATGGGAGGCCGGCGGTGGGACGCGAAAACCGGCGCTCCCGCATGGTCGTCATTGGCCTGCTGATCACGGCGTTCATCCTGATCACAGTCGATTACCGCTCGAGCGGCAGTTCGGCCGGCCCGCGGGGCGCGTTGCGGGGCGTGTTCGCGACCCTTGAGGGCGGTGTGAGCGCCGTCGCCCGTCCCATCGGACGGACGGCGTCCTCGTTGACGCACCCCAATCGTTACCAGCGGCGCGCGGACACACTCGCGGCGGAGAACGCCGAGCTCAAACGCCAGTTGGCGGATGACGCCGAGGTGCGGCGGCAGGCCGCCGCCCTGGGTAACCTGCGCCTGCTCGCGGACCGGGGACAATACACGATCATTGCGGCAAGGGTGATTGCGATCGGCGACATCACCGGGACGGACTGGTCCGTGACGGTCAACGCCGGCAGCGCGGACGGCGTGGTGCCGGACAGGCTGGTGCTCGACAGCGACGGGCTCGTCGGGACGGTGCTGTCCTCGACCGCCCACACGGCGGTCGTCCGTCTTGCCTGCGATCCAGCGAGTCACATCGGCGCTCGTCTGGAGGGCACCCGGCTGCTCGGCGCGGTTGCCGGCGCGGGTAGCCCGGACGCCTTGACATTCACCCTCTACGACGCTACGCGCCAGGTGAAGGTGGGCGACCGCCTGGTTTCCTTCGGCAGCGCCGACTACGTCGGCGGGGTACCGATCGGCATGGTCACAAAGGTTCTCGACGCGAGTGAGGGGCTCTCGCGCGCGGCCGAGGTGACCACCTTCGCGGCCATGGGGTCGCTCGACCTGGTCGGGATCGTGGTGGGGAAGCTCCCGGCGGACGCCGGTGACCGGGTGCTGCTCCCGCGGCCCCCGCCCACACCGGCCCCGGCGCCCGCGGCACCGGCCGCGGCACCGGCCAGCACGATCCCGACGACATCGGCGCTCGCCCCCGCGGCCACCGCCCCGGTCGGCTGAGGCTCGCGGTGTGGGACATGGGCGCACGTGACGTCGAGGTCCGGGGCAGGGCCGTCGCGGCCACCGTAGCCGTGCTGGTCCTTTTGATCATTGCGCAGCTGTCGGTCATAGCCCCGCTCGATCTGCCGTTGGGAAGCCCCGATGTGGTGCTGATCGTGCTGGCCTTCGTCGCGCTCGCGCGGGGGCCGCTGTTCGGCGCAATCATCGGGTTCGTGGTCGGGCTGATCGCGGACCTGCTCTCGACGCACGTCCTCGGCCAGACCACGATGATTTTTTGCCTGATCGGCTACGGTGTGGGGCTCACCCATGACGAAGCCGGCCGGACGGTGTACCTCCCGATGATCGCGGCGGCGGCCGCCTCCGCGCTGGGCACGGCCGGCCAGACGGGGCTGGCCGGCATTCTGGGCAACGCCAGCCTCACCGGCGGCCAGGTGTTCCTGCGTTCGGTCGGTGCCGTGCTCTACGCGCTGGTCCTGACCCCGCTGCTGTTCCCGTTGGTGACGGCGGGGATGCGGCGCCTGTACAGGGATGATTCATGACCGGACGGCGGGTATGAGAGCGCCGTGGCCTGGGGACAGGTCGCTGGACGATCGTGTCGGTCTCAGGCTGCTCGTTCTGCGTGTGCTGGTCATATCACTGTTGGTTACCTTGGGTGCCCGGCTGTGGGCGTTGCAGGTCCTCAACGGGGAGCACTACCGGCAGGTCGCGGAGACCAACCGGGTACGCGATGTGGTCACCCCCGCACCCCGTGGCCTGATCGTGGATGACCAGGGGCGTGCCCTCGTCCGCAACCGCACGTCGCTGGTCATCTCGGTGAACCGGTCGGTGACCGACCGGCAGAAGGATTCCGGCAGAGCCGTGCTGGAGCGGTTGTCAGGCGTGATCGGTGTGCCCCCCGCCGATGTCACCAGGCGCATCCAGTACTGCTCGGCTTCGGTGAAGCCACCGTGCTGGAACGGCTCGCCCTACCAGCCGGTGCCGGTGGCCAAGGACGTCACCCCGACCCAGGCGCTGGCGGTCATCGAACATCCTGACCGGTTTCCCGGCGTGTCGGCGGAACTGCAGGCCGTCCGCGAGTACCCTTACACCTTCTTGGCCGCACACGAACTCGGCTATCTCAGCCCTGTCACGCAGGAGCAGCTCGACTCCGACGGTGGCCGGCACGGCTACCACAACAACAGCCTGGTCGGTGTCGCCGGGCTGGAATACACCTATGACACGGCACTGCGCGGCTCCGACGGCGTGCAGCGGCTTGAGGTCGATCGGTTCGGGCGGGTCGTGGGCACGGCCTCGTCCACCGCGCCACGCAGCGGCGACAACCTGGTCCTCTCGATCGACGTCGGTGTCCAGCAGGCGGTCGAGCAGACGCTCAGGAAAACCCTGGACTCCCTCGGCGGGCGTGCTCGCACCGCGTCCGGGGTGGTGCTTGATGTGCGAACAGGCCATGTCATCGCCATGGCCAGTCTGCCCTCGTACGATCCGTCGGTCTTTGTGGGCGGTGTCTCCGAAGCGGACTACCAGGCGCTGTCGGACCCCGCCAACGGCATCCCGTTGCTGTCACGGGCCTACCAGGGCTCAGGCGCGCCCGGTTCGACCTTCAAGGCGGTGTCCACCATCACCGCGCTGACCAACCTGGGCGCGTCGACGGCCGGCAACTACGACTGCGGGCCGTCGTTGCAGATCGGCTCCCAGACGTTTCACAACTTCGAGGGGTCATCGGCCGGGCCGATCACGCTGCACCAGGCGCTGGTGATCTCCTGCGACGTCATCTTCGACAAGTTCGCCTACGACGCCTGGCTCGCCGACGGCGGGCTTCGCAATGGCCGCGGCCCCTATCCCACGGCCAACGAGTACTTCGTGAAGATGGCTCGGGCCATGGGCTTCGGCAGCAGGACAGGCGTCGACCTGCCGGGAGAGACCAGCGGCTCGGTCGTCGGGCGCGACGGCGCGAAGGCGATCTGGACGCAGCTGAAGGACTCCTACTGCCGCCGGGCGCAGAACGGCTACCCGGAGGTCACCGACCCGGCCAAGGCCGAGCGGTTCCGCCAGTACGCGGCCGAGGCATGCGTGGACGGCTACCTGTACAACGGAGGCGCGTCGACCCAGTTCGCGATCGGCCAGGGCCAGTACCTGTCGGTCAGTCCGCTGCAGCTCGCGGTTGCCTACGCCGCGCTCGCCAACGGGGGGACCGTCTACCAGCCAACGCTCGCCAAGGCGGTGATCTCGCCGGACGGCAGGGTGGTGACGCCTGTCACGCCCAAGGTCGCGGGACGGGTGCCGGCCGCGCCCGAGACGCTTGCCTACATCAGGGCCGCCCTGCATGGCGTGACGAGCGAAACCGGCGGTACCGCCACCGGTGTGTTCGCGGACTGGCCGAACGACACCATCCCGATCGCGGGCAAGACTGGAACCGCCGAGGTCGAAGGGGCTGGGGATACGTCGTGGTTCGCGTCGTTCGCGCCCGCCAACGATCCGCAGTTCGTCGTGGTCGTCACCATCCCCGATTCCGGCACCGGCGCCGAGTACGCGGCTCCGGCGGTGAAAGCCATCTACCAGAGCATCTACGGCGTCGGGCACGACGCGGCGCTGCCTGGCGGTACGCCCCCGGCGGCGCTGCCGAAGATGACGCGGGACGGGATGTTCGCACCGACTGCCCTGTCCGAGCGGTCTGTCGTCCCGTCCGGTATGCCGTCAGCGGGCGTTTCCGCCACCGGTGATGCCACGACGCGGGCGCTCGTCGTGACCGATGTGACCGATGTGACCGATGTGGCGGACGTGTCCCTGCTCACCGAGTGGCGCCTACCGGGCGCCGGATCGCGCGGTGAGCCCGCGGCAGCCGACTCCGGCCGTTGCCCCACCCAGATCAGTCGGTGTCCCGCCGCTGTCGGGCGCGGGCCACCGTGATTGCCCGCCCCGGCGCTTCGCCAGCAGCGGGGCGCGGGCCCGCGCGGCTCGCGACGTCTTTCGGGCAGAGCCCCCGCATCGACCATGGAGGGAGTGCGCATGACGAGTCCGACGGCCTTGCGGTCCTCCCCGGTCCCGCCGCGTGGCCGGATCGGGCAGCTGCGCGACCGGGCATCAGGACGGCATTCCCCCTTGCGCCGGCTGGACTGGCCACTGCAGATAGCCGTGATCGCTCTGTCCATCCTCGGTGGGTTGCTGGTCTGGTCCGCCACCCGGCATCGCGAGGCCGAAAGCGGCGGCGACCCGCAGCTGTTTCTCAAGCGCCATCTGCTGAACCTGGCCATCGGGCTCGTTCTCGCGGGTGCCGCGACCGTGGTGGACTACCGGATCCTGCGCGCGTACGCCCCATTCGTCTACCTGGGCTCTCTCCTTGGCCTGGCCGCGGTCCTGCTGGTGGGAAGCACGATCAACGGCGCACATTCCTGGATCGTGCTGCCGGCCGGTTTTCAGCTACAGCCCTCAGAGTTCGCCAAGGTCGCCCTCATTGTCGGGGTAGCGATGATCCTCGGGGAGAAGCACGACGACCGGGACACCGGGATCCGCCTCAATCCCGGTCACTGGGACGTGCTGCTGGTGCTGGGGCTGGCTGCCGTGCCGATGATGTTGATCATGATGCAGCCGGATTTCGGCACGGTCATGGTCTTCGTGTTCGTCATTCTCGGCATGCTCGCGGTCAGCGGCGCACCGAGCCGGTGGGTGATCGGCCTCATCCTGTCCGGTGTCCTGTTCGGCGGGGCGATCCTGCAGTTCCACCTGCTCAAGCCCTATCAGGAGGCACGCCTGACCGAATTCGTCCAAAGCAACCAGAACACCTCCTCCACCGGGTACAACGTCGACCAGGCGATGACGGCGATCGCCAATGGCGGCGTCGCCGGCCGCGGCCTGTTCCACGGCACGCAGACCCAGGGCCAGTTTGTGCCCGAGCAGCAGACCGACTTTGTTTTCACGGTGGCCGGGGAGGAACTGGGCTTTCTCGGCGCTGGCGGTGTCCTGCTGCTCCTGGGCCTGGTGCTGTGGCGGGCACTGGCCACGGCCGTCGACTCAGCCGACTCCTTCGGAACGATGATCGCAACTGGGGTGGTGTGCTGGTTTGCCTTCCAGATGTTCGTCAATATCGGAATGACGTTGGGGATCATGCCGGTCACGGGCCTGCCGCTGCCGTTCCTCTCCTACGGCGGATCGTCGATGTTCGCGAACCTGCTGGCGGTGGGCCTGTTGCAGAATGTCCACCTGCGGGCACGCTCCGATCCGTACGCCTTGTGACGCCGCTCGGCGGACCGTGAATGTGCCGTAGGCTCGCGGGCATGTCCGGACAGTCGTTGTTCCCCCGTCTGGAACCGTTGCTGCCGCGGGTTCGTAAGCCCGTGCGCTACCTCGGCGGCGAAGGGAATTCCCAGTGCAAGCCCTGGGCGGACGCGATCGTCCGCTGGTGTCTGATGTATCCGGACGCCTACGAGGTAGGCCTGCCCAACCAGGGTGTCCAGATCCTGTACGAGATCCTCAACGAGCAGCCGGACGTCCTGGCCGAGCGTACCTACTCGGTCTGGCCGGATCTGGAGGAGCTGCTGCGTGAGCACGGTGTCCCGCAGTTCACCGTGGACGGCCACCGCGCGGTCGGCGACTTCGACCTGCTGGGCGTCAGCTTTTCCACCGAGCTGGGGTACACCAACCTGCTGACCGCGCTCGATCTCGCGGGCATCCCGCTGCATACCGTGGATCGGACTGATGACCACCCGATCGTGATCGTCGGCGGGCATGCCGCGTTCAATCCCGAACCGGTCGCGCCGTTCATCGACGCGGTCGTGCTCGGGGATGGCGAGCAGGCGGTCCTTGCGATCACCGATGTGGTCCGTGCCTTCCGGGCCGCGGGCTCTCCCGGCGGGCGGGACGAGTTGCTCATGCGGCTGGCCCGGCGCGGCCTCGCGTATGTGCCGTCCTTCTACGACGTGGGCTACCGGCCTGACGGCCGCATCCACGCGGTCACCCCGAACCGTCCCGGGGTACCGGCACGCCCCGCCAAACACACCGTCAGTGACCTGGATGCCTGGCCCTATCCGAAGGCGCCGCTGGTGCCGCTGGCGGAGACCGTCCACGAGCGGATGAGCGTGGAGATTTTCCGCGGCTGTACCCGCGGCTGCCGGTTCTGCCAGGCTGGCATGATCACTCGGCCGGTCCGGGAGCGGACCATCACCACGATCGGCGACATGGTGGCCCGGGGCCTGGACGCGTCCGGGTTCACCGAGGTCGGCCTGCTGTCGTTGTCCAGCGCGGACCACAGCGAGATAGGGGAGATCGCCAAGGGGCTGGCGGACCGGTACGAAGGCACGCACACCTCACTCAGCCTGCCCTCGACCCGGGTGGACGCGTTCAACGTCACACTCGCCAACGAGTTCTCCCGCAACGGCCGGCGCAGCGGGCTCACGTTCGCGCCCGAGGGCGGCTCCGAACGCCTGCGGAAGGTCATCAACAAGATGGTCAGCGAAGATGACCTGATCCGCACGGTCAGCACGGCCTACGCCCAGGGCTGGCGGCAGGTCAAGCTGTACTTCATGTGCGGCCTGCCCACCGAGACCGACGAGGACGTGCTCGCCATCGCGGATCTCGCCCGGGAGGTGATCAGGGCGGGGCGTCTGGCCAGCGGTCACCGCGACATCCGTGTCACAGTCTCGATCGGCGGTTTCGTCCCCAAGCCGCACACGCCGTTCCAGTGGGTCGGGCAGGCCTCGCACGAGGTCACCGACCACAGGCTGCAGCTGTTGCGCAACGCCATCCGCGGTGATCGGGAGGTCGGGCGGGCGATCGGTTTTCGCTACCACGACGGACGTCCAGGCATCATCGAGGGCCTGCTCGCCCGCGGTGACCGCCGGGTCGGCGCGGTGATCGAACAGGTGTGGCGTGCCGGCGCCCGTTTCGACGGCTGGAACGAGCATTTCTCCTTCGAGCGTTGGGCGGCGGCCTGCGCACGTGTGCTGGAACCGCTCGGGGTGTCCCTGGACTGGTTCACCACCAGGGAGCGCGACGAACGCGAGGTGCTGCCCTGGGACCATCTGGATGCCGGGCTGGACCGTGACTGGCTGTGGTCGGACTGGCAGGAAGCGCTGCGTGCGACGGAGCTGGACGACTGCCGCTGGACCCCCTGCTACGACTGCGGGGTCTGTCCGACCATGGGGACCGAAAACCAGATCGGCCCGACCGGCCGGACCCTGCTCCCCCTGACGCCGACGGGATCCGGCCGTGCCCCGGCGTCCTGAGGGCCCGCCTCCACCACCGGTGGTCGCGCGGGTGCGGGTGCGTTTCGCGAAACGCGGCCGGCTGCGTTTTATGTCTCACCGTGACATCGCGAGGACCTTTGAGCGGGCGCTGCGGCGCGCGGCTGTCCCCATGGCGTACTCGGCCGGCTTCAGCCCGCATCCGCGCATCTCGTGGCTTGGCGCGGCGCCGACGGGTGCCGCCAGCGAGGCCGAGTACGTGGAGCTTGCGCTGGCCGAGCATTGTGATCCGCATGCGTTGCGGCTGGCGTTGGACGCGGCGCTGCCATCCGGTCTGGACGTTCTCGCGTGCGCGCCCGCCACCGCTGCCTCACTGGCGGAACTGGTGGACGCGTCGCGGTGGCGGTTACGGCTGCCAGCGGTCGCTCGCGATGAGCTGACCAGCGCCGTGGCCGCGCTCCTGGCCCGTGACCGGGTCGAGGTGGAGCGGGTGACCAAGGACGGACATCGCCGGTTCGACGTTCGTCAGGCAGTGGTCTCGATGGTTTGCCATGCGGAGAACGACACCTGTGCGATACTGGATGTGGTTGTGCGGCACACGACGCCCGCCGTGCGACCCGACGACGTGCTGACCGCCCTTTGCGTGGTCGCCGTTCTTCGGTTGCCTGTACCACCCGAGCCGCTCCGGCTCGGTCAAGGTCGGCTGCTGGAAGACGGCACCGTGGCGGATCCGCTCATGCCGGACCGCGACGATGCAGGCCGGCTGGTCGGTCGACTCGATGCGTGATGCAGGGCGTCGCAGGATTCGCCGACGGTACCCCGTCGGACCGACGACAGTGGTTCCTGAGCGGTCGCGACTGCGAGAGCAGCGCGCCCGGGGACCCGAGAGGTTTCATAACCCGTGCCCGATGACATCGTGACAGACTCCGATGAGACACCGACCACTCGTTCCGCCCCGCGGCGGCGGCGTGCCGCCGGACGGTCCGCGGGACCTCCGCCGGACGTCTCGACCGGGTCCTCGCCGGAGGCTCCGCAGGTGAGCGACCCCGTTGCTGACAGCGTTGCCCCAGGTGGCGTTACCCCGGGCACGGACGTTCATCCGCCGGAGCCACCCCCGCGATCCGTGGTCGGTATCGAGCCGCCGCCGGTCCCGTTCCTAGCTGATCTTACCGGTGTTCCACCGGGGGCCGCTGCCATGCCCACGAGCGGGGATGGCAGTCCACCGGCACGGCCGGAGACGCGGCTGCGCCGTGGGCGGGCGGTCACCATGGTGACCTTCCAGGCGCCCGACACCGCGGCTCTTGACCTTGTGTCTCGCCGCCGGCGGCGCGGCGTCTCGCCGTTCGACACCGACACGGCTGTCGCGGGCGCCGCCGGCAGGTCGTCCGACACCGGATTCGGGCCGGCCAGTACGGATCGGGGGAACCAGCGGCCAGGGTTCGGGATCGTGCTCGACGCCGGTGACGAGCACGATCCCGAACCCGGCACCGCCATGGCCTATGCCGACAGCGACGAGGATGAGATCTCCAGCGCCGCCGTGCCCGACGACGGCGACTGCGACGGGAGCTCGACGCGGCGCCGTCGCAGAGGCCGCCGGGGCAGGGGGCGTGCGCGTGTCGACGAGGAGGCCGAGGGCGCTGACGATACGTACCCGGTTGCCTTCGAGCGGTCCGGCGCGCGCTCGGATGGGTTCGACGAGAGCGACAGCCCCGGTCGCCCGGACCGGGCCGAGACCGACGATCCCCACGACTCCGGTGATGCCGATGCCGCCGGGCTGGTGGCAGCGGGCGGCGCGGACGGGTACGACGACGAGCAGCCGCAGGGAAGTTCCCGCCGGCGCCGACGCCGACGCCGCCGGGACGGTGCCGCGATCGTGGACGACGCGGCCCCGGACGACCCGCCGGCCACGGTCGTCCATGTCCGCGAAAGCCGTGTCCGGGACGACGAGGTGCGCGGGGTCAGCGGCTCGACGCGGTTGGAGGCGAAGCGCCAGCGCCGCAAGGAGGGCAGGGACAGCGGCCGCCGCCGGCCGCCGATCGTTACCGAAGCGGAGTTCCTGGCCCGGCGCGAAGCGGTTGAACGGCGCATGGTCGTGCGCAACGCCGGTGACCGCACCCAGATCGCGGTGCTTGAGGACGGGGTGCTTGTCGAGCATTTCGTGACGAGGGCGAGCTCCTGGTCGTATGCGGGGAACGTGTATCTCGGCCGGGTGCAGAACGTGCTCGCCAGCATGGAGGCGGCATTCGTTGACGTCGGCAAGGGGCGCAACGCCGTCCTGTACGCCGGAGAGGTCAACTACGACGCCTCCGGGCTCGACGGGCGGCCTCGTAAGATCGAGCAGGTGCTGAAGTCAGGCCAGTCGATCGTCGTCCAGGTTTCCAAGGACCCGATGGGGCACAAGGGCGCCCGTCTGACCAGCCAGGTGAGCCTGCCAGGCCGCTATCTGGTCTATGTGCCGGACGGGCAGAACGCGGGGATCAGCCGGAAGCTTCCGGATACCGAACGCGCCCGCCTGAAGACGATCCTGAAGAAGATCACTCCGGAGAACGGCGGCGTGATCGTTCGGACCGCGGCCGAGGGCGCCAGCGAGCAGGAGCTCGCCCGTGACGTCGCCCGGCTGTCGGCCCAGTGGGAGGACATCCGCCGGAAGGCGGCGAAGGCCAGCGCTCCCGCGCTGCTCTACGGCGAGCCCGATCTCGTGATCAGGGTGATTCGGGACATCTTCAACGAGGATTTCGCCGAGCTGGTCGTCCAGGGAGACGAGGAAGCCGCGATGATCGAGGACTACGTCGACATGGTGGCGCCGGACCTGCGCGATCGGGTCCGGCGACAGACCGGCACGGCCGACGTGTTCGACACGTACCGCGTCGACGAGCAGCTTGCCAAGGCCCTCGACCGCAAGGTGTGGCTGCCCTCGGGCGGGTCGCTTGTGATCGATCGTACCGAGGCGATGACCGTTATCGATGTGAACACCGGCAAGTTCACCGGCAAGGGCGGCAACCTCGAGGAGACGGTCACCAAGAACAACCTGGAGGCCGCCGAAGAGATCGTCCGCCAGCTCCGGCTCCGCGACATCGGCGGGATCATCGTCATCGACTTCATCGACATGGTCCTGGAGAGCAACCGCGAACTTGTGCTGCGGCGCCTGACCGAATGCCTCGGCCGGGACCGTACCCGGCATCAGGTCGCGGAGGTCACGAGCCTCGGGCTGGTGCAGATGACCCGCAAGCGGGTGGGCCAAGGGCTGCTCGAGGCCTACAGCGAGCCCTGTGCTCACTGTGGCGGGCGTGGTGTCATCGTGCATCTGGACGGTCAGGCCGCACCGCCCGCGCGAAGCTCCGGGGCGTCCAGCCCCGCGGTACCGGGGCCGCCGGCGGCAGGCACGGCGGCCGAGGCCGGCCCGAGCGGCGAGGCCCCAGACGCCACTGTCGTGGAGGCGGGCTCCGTGACCACGGATACGGGCCTCTCCCGTACCAGACCGGTTGAGGCGACCGTGCCCGGGGACGCGGCCAGCCCCAGCCCAACGGACAACGCCGCGATGAGCAACGCCACAACAAGCAATGAAGCGACGGACAACGCCGCAACGGACAACGCCACGACGAGCAACGCCACGACGAGCAATGGCGCGACGAGCAATGGCGCGACGAGCAACGGCACGAAGGACGACGGCGGGCCGATCAGTTCGGCGCCGCCGTCATCGAACGCTGCCCGATCCACCGGGGCTCGTGCGACCGGTCGTCGGCGGGCGTCGCGTGCGGTCGCGGCACCGCAGGAGAGCGGTGAGGCCGCCCACACCGGGTAGGTGTCCTTAGAGCGCCCGGCAATAGGGGCGTGGATCAAGGAGCGGGGCTGGGGTGCGTAGATCGCGAGGCGGCGGAGGGAGCCACCCTGGTGTTGGGTGGCGACTGACGACAACACGGCGAGGTGCGTGCCCCAGCCCCGCGACGCCGCGTCCCCTATTGCCGGTCGCTCTTAGTGTTGATGCGTGTGCTGACGCATGCGTGCTGACAGCGGCCTGGTCCAGCGCCGCGCTGGACCAGGCCTCCTGATCGGCCGCGGGCGCTGACATCGCCGAATCCGGCCGGCCGCCTGGCGCGTGGGTCCGTGTCCCGGTCCGGGCGGCGCCTCGCGTCGTTGTCGTCGGTTGACGCCCACAACCAGGGCGGCTGCCTCCGCCGCCGCGCGATCCATCCAGCCGGACGCCGCTCCCCTGATCGAACGACGGCTCCCGGAACACGCCGTAGCCTCTGGCTGGTCAGGCTTCGCCGGTGGCCCAGTGCTGCGCCGCTTCCCGGCGGATGAGGTCGCGTTGGTCGTGCTCGCGCACGAGCGCGTCCAGCCGCGCGCGGGACCGTCGCAACGCGCCGTCAACCGCCGCGCTGGCACGGCTGTTGTCGCCCATTTGCAGGGCGTACGAGGCGACGACCAGAGCCTGGACGACGTCGTCCTGGGCAGAGAGCGCATCGCTGTGGGCATCGCTGCCCGCGGCGGCGGCCTGAGGCCGGCCACGGAAGGCGCAGCCGTCCCTGGAAAGCTCGCGGGCACGCACCGCGAGCCAGCAGGCCGCGTAGGCCGTACTGAGCGCCCACGTCGCGCGTACTCCGGCTGGCAGGCCCACCAGCCCGTTGAGAGCGACCCCGAGCACCGTTGTGACGACCACCGCGGATGCCGCGATGGTCACGGACCGCCGCCGGGGGTCCGTTGTCCGGGCTGAGGACACCAGCGGCCAGCCGGCGGTCAGGACAGCGGCGGCCGTGGTGGCACCGGCCACCCAGATCACAATCTGCCAGCCCATCGTGGCCCAACCCCCACCCAGGCCGCGGACGATGCGCGAGGCTCGCGTCGCGCTGTCGGCGGCCACCCGTTGCCTGTTGGCTCTGCTCGGGCACTGGCCGCCAGCCGGGAGCGCAGTGCCCGTGCCGAGCCCGTGCCGAGCCCATTCCGATGGTTGCGCGCTGGTCGGCGGCACGCCATGGTTCATCGGTGCCATGGCCGGATACGCCCTGTGGCCCGGGTCGCGGCGCGGGGGCGGGGCCGCCGGTGTCAGGTTGGCGCATGCGCCTGTTAAGGTAGTGCAATCAGGGCCGGGCACGGCTGTGTTTCCGCCGTGTGAGAGATGCCCGTCCGACTTCAGCAAGGAGAACCGGTGTACGCGGTCGTGGCCAGCGGCGGCAAGCAGCACAAGGTCGCCGTCGGCGATGTCGTTGACGTCGAGCTCGTCAAGGGCGAGCCGGGCGCGACCGTCAACCTGTCGGCGCTCCTGCTTGTCGACGGCGACGTGGTGACCCACGACAGGGACGCGCTCGCGTCTGTCGAGGTGACAGCGGAGGTCGTCGAGATCGTCAAGGGTCCTAAGATCAGAATTCACAAATTCAAGAACAAGACCGGTTATCACAAGCGGCAGGGCCACCGCCAGAAGTTCACCCGCCTGCGGGTGACCGGTATCGAGACCGGGAAGGCCTGAGCGACATGGCACACAAGAAGGGCGCGAGCTCCTCGCGCAACGGTCGTGACTCCAACGCCCAGCGGCTGGGCGTGAAGCGTTTCGGTGGCCAGTACGTCAACTCAGGTGAGATCATCGTTCGCCAGCGGGGCACGCACTTCCACCCCGGTTCCCAGGTAGGCCGTGGCAGCGATGACACACTCTTCGCGCTGGTCGCCGGGCATGTCCAGTTCGGCAACCGCCGGGGCCGCCGGGTTATCAACATCATTCCCGTTGAGGGGGCGCGGGCTGCCTGAGGCAGCCGGCTCGCAGCTCAACAGGGCCGGTGCCGCTGTCCGCGTGGGCGAGTTGTCTCGGCGACCGCTAAGCCAACGACGATGAGGAGAGGCAGCGGTGCCCACCTTCGTCGACCGGGTCGTCCTCCACGTCATCGCGGGGGACGGCGGGCCTGGCTGCGCGTCGGTTCACCGGGAGAAGTTCAAACCGCTCGGTGGCCCTGACGGCGGTAACGGCGGGCGTGGCGGGGACGTCGTTCTTCGGGCTGACCCGAGTGTGACGACCCTGCTCGAGTTCCACTTCCACCCCCACCAGCGAGCCTCTGGCGGCCGTCCGGGCCAGGGCTCCAACCGGCACGGCGCGGATGGTGTCGATCTTGTGCTGCCAGTGCCGGACGGCACGGTCGTCCTACGGCCGGACGGCGAGCAGGTCGCGGACCTTGTCGGCGCCGGGAGCGAGCTGGTCATCGCCCGCGGTGGCCGCGGTGGCCGGGGCAACGCGGCTCTTGCCTCCGCTCGGCGCAAGGCCCCGGGGTTCGCGGAGCTCGGCGAGCCGGGGGAGCGGCTGGACGCCGTCCTGGAGCTCAAGACCGTCGCGGACGTGGCGCTGGTGGGCTTTCCCAGCGCGGGCAAGTCCTCGCTGGTCTCGGTGCTCAGCGCGGCCAAGCCCAAAATCGCGGACTACCCCTTCACCACCCTCGTACCGAACCTCGGCGTGGCGCTGGCCGGTGACCTTCCGCCGTACACGGTGGCCGATGTCCCAGGCCTGATCCCCGGAGCCAGTTCCGGACGAGGCCTGGGGCTTGAGTTCCTGCGCCATATCGAGCGCTGCTCGGTCATCGTGCACGTGCTGGACTGCGCCACCCTCGAGCCCGGCCGTGATCCCGTCAGCGACCTCGACGTCATCGAGGCCGAACTGGCCGCGTACTCCGCGGACCTGTCGGACCGGCCGCGGGTGGTCGTCCTCAACAAGATTGACGTACCGGATGGCCGCGACCTGGCAGACCTGGTCACGGCCGAGATCGCCGCCCGTGGGCTGGCCGTGTTCGCCGTGAGCAGCGCCACCCGGGAGGGCGTCCGTACGCTCTCGCTCGCCCTGGCTGAACGGGTCGCCGAACATCGGGCGCTACAGCCGGCGCGGACCTCCCAGCGGGTCGTTCTCCGCCCCCGCGCGGTTGATGAGCCTGATTTCGCCGTCCGCGCACACGATGACGGGTTCGTGGTGACCGGTGCCAAACCCCTGCGATGGGTCCGGCAGACCGACTTCGGTAACGATGAGGCGGTCGGCTTCCTCGCCGATCGGCTGGCTCGTCTCGGCCTGGAGGCTGAGCTCGTTCGGCTGGGGGCGGAACCTGGTGTCGCGGTGACCATCGGCGATGTCACCTTTGACTGGGAGCCGCACCTGAGCGGGCGTGGTGGGCGTGGGGGCCGGCGTGACGCTCTGCCTGCCGGCTCGGCCGCTGGTGGATCCACGGCCGCCGGCTCAGGGGGAGCTGAGGCGCTCTCGGTGGGATCCACTCTCGGCCCTCGTGGCAGTGACGACAGGCTCCGCACCACCACCCGGTTGACCAGGGCTCAACGCTTCGCTCGCCGGGCAGCTGATCATGCCAGTGGCGCTGGGGACGACGAGGGCGACTCGTGACAGGGTTGATGTGTGACTGTTCGTGACTTTGTGACACGGGCCAACCGGATTGTGGTGAAGGTCGGTTCGTCGTCCTTGACGACCGCGAGCGGCGGTATCGACGGTGATCGCGTCGATGCGCTGGTGCGGGCACTGCTGGCGCGTGCGGGTCGGTTGGTGCTGGTCTCGTCGGGCGCCATCGCCGCGGGCCTCGCGCCGCTGGGGCTGACCCGGCGGCCTCGAGATCTCGCGACCCTGCAGGCCGCGGCGAGCGTCGGTCAGAGCATGCTCGTGCACCGTTACGCCACCGAGTTCGGGACGGCCGGGTACCGGGTCGGCCAGGTGCTGCTCACCGCTACCGATGTGATCCGGCGCACTCACTACCGTAACGCCCGGACCACCCTGGACCGGCTGCTGGAACTCGGCGTCGTTCCCATTGTCAACGAGAACGACGCCGTTGCCACCCAGGAGATCCGGGTCGGGGACAACGATCGTCTCGCGGCGATCGTCGCGCATCTCGTCTCCGCGGATCTGCTGCTCCTGCTCTCCGACGTGGACGGTGTCTATGACGCCAACCCGCGGCGCGGCCCGGCCACCATGATCCGTGAGGTCCGGGCGGACGCGGATCTCGATGGGGTCGGCACCCGCGGCACCGGCAGCGCCGGGGTCGGGATCGGTGGTATGGCAACGAAGATCGAGGCGGCTCGGATGGCCGCCTCGGGCGGGGTCGTGACAATCATCACGTCGGCGGGGAACGCGGCCGCCGCTCTTGCCGGCGCCGACGTGGGCACGGTGTTCCACCCGACCGGCCCGCGCCGGGCGTCCCGCCTGCTGTGGCTGGAACACGCGACGATCCCGCAGGGCAGGCTGTTTCTGGACAGCGGTGCGGTGGCCGCGGTGGTCGACCGCCGGGTGTCGCTGTTACCTGCCGGGGTCACCAAGGTTGACGGTGACTTCTCCGCCGGTGACCCGGTTGACCTGGTCAGCCCGGCGGGCCTGTCGGTCGCCCGGGGGCTGGTCGCCTACGACGCGGCGGAGCTGCCGGGGATGCTGGGTCGTTCAACATCCGATCTTGCGGCTGAGTTTGGCTCGTTCTACGAGCGCGAGATCGTCCATCGTGACGACCTCGTTCTCCTCCAGCCGCGCCGCTGACGCCGAGCCAGGCGCCAGCCGACGTCGGCTGGCGCCTGGCCAGTGTGCTCATGGGCGCCGGTCTGGACGGTCGTGCCAGCGCTGGCCGCTGGCTCCAGCGTCGTCGGCCGCGCGGGCCTTGTCGGCCGTACGGAGCCTGAAGGAGCACAGCGCGGCCGGCGTCCCGGGCCATCCCGCCGGTCAGGTGAGGCTGGTCCGGACATGGCTGCCACGGGCGCTCTTGACGACGGTGACCTGGGTGGGGATGCGCTGGCGCAGATCGGCGACGTGGCTGACGATACCGACCAGCCGGCCGCCGGAGCGCAGGTCGTCCAGGACGTTCATGACCTCCTCCAGGCTGTCGGGGTCGAGGCTGCCGAAGCCCTCGTCGATGAACAGCGCGTCCATGGCCTGACCGCCGGACTCGGCGGTGACCACGTCCGCGAGTCCCAGCGCCAGGGAGAGCGCGGCCTGGAAGGTCTCCCCACCGGACAGGGTGGCGGTGTCACGCCGCCGGCCCGTCCAGGCATCCTCGACGAGCAGCCCGAGACCGGCCCGGCGCCGCCGGTCGCGGCGTTCACCGACATCGTGGACCAGGGTGAACCGGCCGCCGCTCATCGCCGACAGCCGCCCGCTCGCCGCGGTCGCGACCTCCTCGAGCCGGGCGGCGAGGACAAAGCTCGACAGGGGCATGCCCTGGCGGTTGTCACCGCGTCCCGCGGCCACGTCGGCGAGGCCGCGTATGTGCTGGGCTGCCTCGCGCAGCGGTGCCACCGCCGCGAACGCCTCGGCGA
The DNA here is from genome assembly GCF_917627335.1 of Protofrankia sp. CiT1. Lineage (NCBI taxonomy): Bacteria > Bacillati > Actinomycetota > Actinomycetes > Frankiales > Frankiaceae > Protofrankia > Protofrankia sp. CiT1. The sequence continues at coordinate 26,591 of NZ_CAKJTP010000023.1, forward strand.
AGACGGCGACCAGGCCGGACAGGCGCCTGAGCCGGTCGCCCGCCCGCGCCGCCGCGGCGAGCGCCGCTTCGTGCGCCTCCCGGGCGGCCAGCGCGGCTGCCTCCCGGTCGGCCAGCGGTACCGGCGCCTGCGGGTCGACGGCCAGCTGAGGGCTGGCCAACCGGGATCGCACCCCGACCAGATCGTCCCGGTGGGCGTCCAGCCGCGTCTGTGTCGCGGCGAGCCAGCTGTCCTCCCGGCAGGCGGCTCGGGCAGTGGCCGTGTCCGGGAAGCCCGCGGCGCGGGCGTCACCGTCGGCCGCGGCTGACGCCCGGCGGTGTTCCTCCTCCGCCGAGACCGCCGCCGCGGCGGCGGCGTGGCACTCGGTGTACGCGTCCGCGAACTGTGCGATCTCGCGCTGACGTGTCGCCAGCTGGTCGGGGTCCCGCAGTTCCGGTGGAATGCCCGAACGCTGCCGGGCGGCCCGTACCCGGTATTCCTCCGCATGGGTGCGGGCGAGCTGCTCGGCCGACCCGTGACCGGCCAGCTCCGCGGCGGCTCGTGTCTCCTCCTCGCGGAGCAGGGCAAGCGCCTGCTCGGCGGATGGGAGATCGGCGGCGGTGGCGGCAAGCATGTCGGCGTGGCTGGCGAGGTCCGCCGCGGTCCGCTCGAACCCCTCGGCGGTTGGCTCAGGAGCAACCGGTAGATCCCGGCGCCGCGGGTCGGCGGCACCGCCGTCGCTGTTGCCGCCACTGTTGCCGTCGCCGCTGCCGCGGTGAACGTCATGGCTGTCCGTGGCATCGCCGCCCACATCGGTGCCGCCCACATCGGTGCCGCCCGCGCCGTGCGGGGCCGAGTCGATGACTCCGACCACGGTGACCGTCGCGAACGACTCGACCGCACGGGACGGTGGTTGGCCGTCCGCACGTGCCGATCCTGTTTCCGGCGTGCTCCAGGCGGGCTCCACCCGGTTGGCGAGTTCACCCAGCAGAGTGCGAATGCGCTCATCGAGCCGGTCGGCATCGCGGCGCGCGTCGGTTGCCACCGCCGTGAGCCGGCCGGCCTCAGCTTCGGCGGCCAGCTCGTCGTCCTTGTCGACATGGTCCGCCCGGACCTCGGCGGGGTCGGGGTGGGCGAGCGATCCGCAGACCGGGCAGGGGGAGTCGTCGACCAGAGCGGCGGCCAGTTCGGCGGTGATCGCGTCGAACCGCTGGCGGCGGATGTCGCTGGCCCGGATGCGGGCGTCGCGGGCGGTCCGCTCAGCCTCGTCGGCACGGGTCATGGATTCGTGATGTTGCCGTACGGTGCCGGCTAGCTCCGCTGCCACCCGGGCCTGTTCCCGCGCCCCGGGGAGCGCCGCGGCGCTGGCTCGGGCCCGGTTCAGCCGCTCCTCGAGGACGTGCCGCCGCTGCGGCAGCTCGGTCCGCAGATACTCGGTGAGCGCGGTGAGCGCTGCCGCGTGGCTCTCGGCGTCGGACTCGGCCGCCGCCGCCGCCGCGTCGTCGGCCTCCGCTGCGGCCAGGACATGGGACAGCTGCTCCAGACGTCCCACATCCGTGTGGGTGAGACGGGACAGCCGCGCCAACTCGTCGACGGACGCGTCGTGGCGGGCACCCAGCAGCCGCAGCCTGTCACGTCCGGCCTCCTGGGCACAACGCGCCCGCTCGAGGCTGTCCGCGCGGTCCCACACATGTTCCAGCGCCCGGCGTACCGGGCCGGCGCGCCGGGCCGCGTCGAGTTCGGCGGCCATCGTCTCCACCGCGGGGAGCTCCGCTTCCAGCGCCGCAAGCTGTGTCAGCAGGTCGCGGCGTTCGGACTGGCGCTCGGCGAGCGCGCGAGCCTGCTCAAGGGAGTCCTCAGCGTGCCGGCGGGTGTCTGCCGCCACCGCGGCCCGATCGTCTGCCGCGGTGGTGGCGGCCGCCGCGGCGGCGGCGAGGTCGGCGACCCACTCCGGGTCGGCCTCGGGGTCAGCGGGTTCCGCCGTCTCCGCGGCTTCGGCCGCGCGTGCCAGCACCCGGACAAGTTCCCCGCGCGCGTTCGCCGCTCTCTCATCCGCGATCTTTGCCTGGTCGGCGAGCCACTGCTCGGCGTGCTCGAACCGGTTGACCCTGAACAGCCGCTTGAGCAGCCGCTCCCGGGCATCGTGGTCCGCCTGTAGGAAATCGGCGAAGTGCCCCTGCGGCAACATGATCACCTGGAAGAACTGTTCGGCGGTCATCCCCAGCAGCCGGCCGACCTCCAGGCCCACGTCATCGTTGCGCTGGGCCACCACCTCCCAACCGGGGCCGGCCCACCGCTCGAGCAGCGCGGTCGGGTTCACCCGGACACTGCCCTCGCCGCCACGTTTCGGTCGCTCCCAGAGCGCGGTGCGTGCGATCCGGAACCGCCGACCGGACAGGCTGAACTCCAGCCGCACCCACGGCGCCGTGCTGGCGTCGGCGTGATGCGAGCGCAGGTCGCGGGCGCGGGCGCGCAGCCCCGGGACAGTGCCGTACAGGGCGAACCCGAGCGCGTCGAGCAGGGTGCTCTTCCCCCCGCCGGTCTCGCCGCACAGCAGCACCAGACCGCCTGCCCTGAGCTGGTCGAAGTCCAGTTCGACGCTGTTCGGGAACGCCCCGAAGGCGGTGAGTTCCAGCCGGTGGGGACGCATCAGGCGGCGTCCTCGGACAGCCGGGCGTCATCCAGCGCCGCCCGCAGCAACGACCGTTCGCGCTCGTCGGGTTCGGCCCGCACATGGGTGAGGAACGCCTCGGCGACGGCCAGATCGGTGCGCCCGCGAATACGCTGCCGGTAGTTGAGCCCGTCCGCGGCCCCGCCAGCAACCGGCTCATGGCTCAGGGTGAGCGCATGGGGGAACCGGCGTTGCAGGGTCGTCATCGCGTCCATCGGGCGGACCGGGTCGGTGAGCACGACTGACACGAAGTCACCGGTATGCGCTTCGTAGACAGCCGAGGTCATGAGATCCGCCAGGGTGCCCCGCAGCCGGGCGAGGCTGCGGTACAGCGGCACCGGGATCTCCTCGACACCGGCCAGGCCGGTCGCGTCCAGCTCGACCAGCAGGGAGGACTTGGCATCCGCCGCTTCCGAGAACGAGTAGGCGAGCGGTGAGCCGCTGTAGCGTAGGTCATCGCGCAGGGCCTGCGGCTTGTGGAGATGGCCGAGGGCGGTGTAGGTGATCCCGGTGAACAGGTCCGCGGGGACCGCCGCCAGCCCACCGACGCTGATGTCGCGCTCACTGTCGCTGCCCTTGCCCCCGTGCACCCACGCGTGGGCGCAGACGATGCTGCGCCCACCGTGGCGAGCGCGCGCGGCGTGGACGGCACGCATCGCCTGCCGCATGATCGACGCATGGGTTGCCGCGGTACCGGCCGGCACGGTCCGGGCCACCCCGGCGCCCCCGGTGGCGGTATCGGCCGCAAGGGTGCCGGCGGCGGCATCCGTGCCGGCGGTGTCGCTCGCGGCACTGTCTGCGGCGGCACTGTCTGTGGTGACGCCTTCTGTAGTGACGCCGTCGCTGGCGGCGGTGTCCGCCAGGGCCGCAGCCACCGCGGCCGGCTCGAGGTAGGGGATGGCGTAGACGTGGACCGGGCCGTGGGAGTCCTCGACAGTCACGGGATCGGCGACGGCAGCCACCTCCGTGCGGATGCGGACCCGGGGATCAAGCAGCCCGGCCTTGTCACCAAGGCGCGCGGGGGCGTCGTGATTACCGCTGATCACCACAACCCGCGCGCCGGCATCGCGCATCCGGGAGAGCGCTTCGTCGAACAGCCGCATGGCCGCGACCGGTGGGATGGCCCGGTCGTGCACGTCCCCAGCGACGACAACGAGGTCGACCTGCTCGACACGGACAACCTCGACGAGGTGGTCGACGAACGCGGCCTGGGCCGCCGACAGATCGAACCCGTGCAGGGCGCGGCCGAGATGCCAGTCGGATGTGTGCAGCGTGAGCATGCCATGCACGGTAAGGCGCGCCTCCGGCGGTTCCACACGCGGGTCCCGGACGGCGGCCCGCCCGTCCCGGCAGCGGCCGGTTCGGCACCGCGTCGAGGGCGAAGAGCGCCCGGCAATAGAGGTGTGGATCAAGGAGTGGGGCTGGGGTGCGTGCGGCGCAAGGCGGAAGGCCGAAGCGATACCGGCTGAGTTGTATCGGTGTGGCCGACAACGCGGCCAGGGGGCGCCTGGGCGCGGCGAGCCGGAATGACGATCTCAAACGCGCTCTGAGCGGTCGGCGCTGGCAGTCCTTCAAGGGGTTGTCGGATGCCAGGTGGATGCGTCGCGAGGCGGCCCAGGCCCCGGTAGCGGTGTGCTGCCGGGGCTGGTGACAACGACGCGAGGCGCCGCCTGGCGCTGGCAGACCCTGGATGAACGTCCAGCGCCGACCACTGAGGCCGGTAACCTCTGTAGTGAACCGGGGACATCAACCCCCAGCGGCGCGGAACATACCCGTTTCTGGCCCTTGCGCGGTGGGGCGCGTTCCGGTGGCAGGCGTCGGGTCGGAAGGAACTGATCATGAACACCATTGCCGAGGACGTCCGCCAGACCGCGGTCCGGGCCCGCGCGGCCGCGGCCACGCTCGCGCCGCTGTCGCGCGCGGACAAGGACCGTGCCCTGTACGCGATGGCGGACGCCATCCTGGCCGCTGGCCAGCCAGTTCTCCAGGCCAACGCCGAGGATGTCGCGATGGCCCGCGACGCGGGCACCGGTACGGCCATGGTTGACCGGTTGACCCTCACCACGGACCGCCTCGTCGCCATTGCCGGCGGTCTGCGCAAGGTGGCGGCCCTCGACGACCCGGTCGGCGAGGTAGTCCGTGGTCGGCGGCTTCCCAACGGAATAGAGCTGCGCCAGGTCAGGGTGCCCCTCGGTGTGGTCGGGATCATCTACGAGGCGCGTCCGAACGTGACGGTGGACGCGGCTGGGCTGTGCCTCAAGAGTGGTAACGCTGTGTTGCTGCGCGGCAGCGCGTCGGCTGCGCGTACCAATGCCGCGCTGGTCGCGGTGCTGCGGGAGGCCGCGGCCGGAGCTGGGCTGCCCGCCGACGCGGTCGCGCTCGTGCCCGGTGCCGACCACGAGTCCGTCAAGCAGCTCATGCGGCTGCGCGGTCTTGTGGATGTGCTGATCCCGCGGGGCGGGGCTGGTCTGATTCGGGCGGTGGTGGCGGAGTCCACCGTGCCTGTGATCGAGACCGGGGTCGGCAACTGCCATGTATACGTCGACGTTGACGCGGATCTCGACCAGGCGCTGGCGATCGTCCTCAACGCCAAGACCCAGCGGGTGTCGGTGTGCAACGCGGCCGAGACACTGCTGGTCCACGCGGGTGTCGCCGACGCCTTCCTGCCCCGGGTCCTCACCGCGCTCCGCCAGGCCGGGGTGACGATCCACGGCGACGACGCGGTCCGCGCGCACGACCCGTCCGCGCTGCCCGCGACGGAGCAGGACTGGGCCACCGAGTACCTCTCGCTGGACATGGCGGTCCGGGTGGTGGGCTCCCTGGCCGAGGCCGTGGCCCATATCCGGCAATGGGGCAGTGGGCACACCGAGGCGATCATCACGCGCTCGCTGGAGGCGTCCCGCCGGTTCGTCGCAACCTGCGACAGCGCTGCGGTCATGGTCAACGCCTCTACCCGTTTCACCGACGGTGAACGATTCGGCTTCGGTGCGGAGATCGGTATCTCCACGCAGAAACTGCACGCTCGCGGGCCGATGGGCCCCAGCGAGCTCACGTCGACGACCTGGGTCGGCGTCGGCGACGGCCATCTGGTGATCTGAGAACCGCCGTGCCGGCGCCGCCAGGAGGCGCGCGGGGCGCGCGGGGCGGGCCGGGGCGTCCGGATGTACCTCTTGGCCCGTAACGGACAGGTCCAGACATCTTGTCACTGGTTGCGAACGTGATCATGAGAAGTCCGGACGTGGTTGTGCGATACCAGGTACCCATTGGGTTGATGTGGTTGTGCCGGTGTCGAAGGGGGCAGCTTGTCGATTCGCGAATCGGACGGCTCACCCGCGGGCCTTGAGTACGTAGCCAGGTTCCCATCCGCGGATTTGATCATTGTGGGATGCGGTGCCGCGGGGATGGCCGCGGCGGTGGGGACGCTCCTGCCATGGGCGGGCGCGACCCTGTCCGACCGCGGGGCGGTCCTGCTTGCGGTCAGCCGTACCGGGCTGGAGCTGTCGGCCAACGGTGTGGTCGTGCTGCTGCTGGGGGTTGTCTGCGCAGTGTCCTGCCTGTTGCCGCCGGACGGGCGGCGTGCGCGTCCACTGTCCCTCGCGCTGGCGTCGGCTGGTCTTGTGATCACCGTCCTCGCCGCCGCTGAGATCGATGCGGGGGATCCCCTGGCCGCGAAACTCCTCCAGCTACGGATCGGTACCTTCCAGACGGACCATCCCGTGGCCAGTACACACGTGGGCCTGGGCCTGTGGCTCAGCCTCGCGGCCGGCGTCACGCTCAGCGTGGGCGGGGCCGGGTGGCAACTGGTCGGCCGCTTCACCCGGGTAGTGGGTGACCCGGCCTGATGACGAGCGCGGGCGGCGCCGAGGCACGTGGGCGCCCCCGCCTTTCTGGTGATCGGATCGCAGCCGGCGAACAGGTCGAGAACGGACCGATTTCGGTGGCTTTCCCCTGTCGGTGGCACGAGCCCTTGGAACAAAATTGGCCTACGATTACACATCTTTTTCGAGCCTTGCGGGTCCGCTTACCCTGCCGGCCACGAGCGGGAGATACCGGGTCGCCTATCGCCGGGTCATGGTTGGCCGCGAGCTGTGGATGGTGCTGCCGCTGCTGGTGGCCACCGTTGGGTTATCGTCGTTGTTCTTTGTCTGGCTGATCCAGCCGGATCATTTTCCCCGGGGCGCGTACCTGCCGGCCCCGGTCCGTCTCGGCAATGCCGTCATGTTCCTGCTGATCGTCATTTCCGAGGGAATTCGGTTGCTTAACTCGATCACGCTCTGCTGGTCCGCGTTTATCATGCGCGATCCGGTGCCGGTGCGGCCGGCGGACGGCCTGCGGATCGCCTTCACGACGACGATCGTGCCCGCAAAGGAACCGATCGATGTCGTGCGTGACACCCTGATCGCGGCCCGGCGGATCCACTATGGCACGCCGATCGACATCTGGTTACTCGACGAGGGGAATGATCCGGGAGTCCGGGCGGTGTGTGCGGACATCGGGGTCCATCATTTCTCCCGCAACGGGGTCGAACGGTGGAACGAGCCGAAAGGGCGTTTTCGCACCCGCACCAAGCACGGCAACCACAACTCATGGCTGGCCGCCCACGGCGCGTCCTACGACATCGTCATGTCGGTCGATCCCGACCACATCCCGTTACCGAACTTCGCCGCGCGCATGCTCGGCTACTTCCGGGATCCCGAGGTCGCCTTCGTCGTGGGACCGCAGGTCTACGGAAACTTCCAGAAGTTTCTCACCCGCGGTGCCGAAGCCCAGAACTACATGTTCCATTCAGTGATCCAGCGCGCCGCGAACCGGTTCAACTGCGGAATGTTCGTCGGAACGAACCATGCCTACCGTGTCGCGGCATGGGAGCAGATCGGCGGGTTCCAGGATTCGATCACCGAGGATCTGGCCACCTCCTTCGCCGTGCACGGGGCGCGCCACCCGGAAACCGGCCGGCGGTGGAAATCGGTGTACACACCCGATGTTGTCGCTGTCGGCGAGGGGCCGGCGACGTGGACCGACTTCTTCAGCCAACAGCTGCGATGGGCACGCGGCTCCAACGAGGTCATGGTGACCGAGTCGGTGCGCCGGCTGCGGAAACTGTCGTGGGGAGGCCGCCTGCACTACCTGATCTTGATGTTGCACTATCCGACGGTCGCCCTCACCTGGCTGATGGGGATGCTGCTCACCGTCAGCTATATGGCGCTGGGCTCCAGCGGGGTCACGGTGCGCATATCGTCCTGGTTGGCCCTCTACATCGATGTCGCGGTGGCGAGGCTTCTCCTCTACATCTGGCTGCGGCGTTTCAATATCAGCCCGCATGAGGAGAAGGGAACCGCCGGAATCTCCGGAATCTTCGTCTCGATGTTGTGTACCCCCTTTTACTCGACCGCCTTTGTCGGCGCGTTACTGCGGCGTCCGCTCGGTTTCGTCGTCACTCCCAAGGGGCGTAGCGCCAGCCCCGATCGGCTCCTGACCTTCCGAAAACACCTCTTCTGGGCGATGCTCTCCACGGGTTCCATCACCGTCGCGGCAGCCTGCGGCAACGTGTACCCGGCCAACATGGTCTGGGCGGTGCTGTCGCTGCTCAGCTGCCTGGCACCCGTTGCCATGTGGGCGGTGTCCACGGTTGCCGGCCAGCGGCTCGCTCGAGGCGGTGGCTCAGCGGCGGCCCCGCCGCCGGCTGTCGTGCATGTCCGGCCCGCGGACCAGGTGTCCGTGGGCCTGCTGAAGGAACTCGACGGGATGCGTGCGCGGCCCGCGCCGCGGCCCGCGGCCCGGCCGGTCGTGCTGGTGGCCGCTCCGATCGGGTGGCGCGGGGAGGCCGTTGAGGACATGGTCATGCTGGCCGTGCCATCCACAGTGCTACCT
>NZ_CAKJTP010000023.1:35478-38551 GCF_917627335.1 Protofrankia sp. CiT1
AGCAGTGCCACCAGCAGTGGCGCGCGCGAGGGCCTACAGCGAGCAGACCACTCGGTGGCTGGCCCGCCCGGCGCCCACATCGCCGCCGGGAGATCCGGCTCGGCCCGTTGCGGCGACCAGGCAGAAAGTGATCAGAGCGGCGGCCGCCGTCCAACGGCCGACCGGGATGGGGCGGGCGACCGGGCGGCCGGTGCTCGGCGGTTTTTCGGCCTCCAGCGGTTACTCGGCGGCTGGCGGCCACCTGGAGGACGTCACTATGAAGCTCCGGCCGCGGCGTCGGCGGGTGTCCCGCGACGGCCTGCTTGAGGAGCTGACCTGATGGCCGTGCTGCCGGCCTCGCCCGGCCGGGCCAACCGGCTGCGCAGGTGGCGCATGCTGCGGTTCGGTGCCTTTCTTCTCGTCATTCTCGTGGGCAACGGCCCGTTCGCCGTCTCGTGGACCGCGGCGCGTTACGAACGGTGGCGGTCCCACCGGCCGGACTACATGCGCAGCCATGGACGCTGGGACGTTGTCGCGGACAGCGGCACGCGGTCGATCCACGCGGCGATGCTGCATACCGGGAAGGTCCTGCTCATGGCCGGCTCCGGTAACGACCAGGGCAGTTTTGACGCGAAGAAGTTCAGGACCGTGCTGTGGGATCCGATCGCGAACACCTTTACCGATGTCCACACGCCCTGGGATGTCTTCTGCGCCGGGCACGCCTTTCTCCCGAATGGTGATCTGTTGATAGCGGGGGGCACCAAGAAATACGAGCTTCTTGCACCGGCCTCCCCGGACGGTAAGAAGCACGAGTACCAGGGGCTCAAGGACTCCTACCTTTTCAATCCGGTGACCGAGCGATATGAGAAGACCGGTGAGCTGAACCATGCCCGGTGGTATCCGACGTTGGTGACCCTGGCCAGCGGCCTGGTGGTGGCGGTTTCCGGGCTCGACGGCAACGGCGACATCGACCAGGGCAATACCGAGTTGTTCAGCTCAGCCAGCGGGACATGGGACGACCAGCAGGATCTCCGGAAGGTTTTTCCCACCTATCCAGCTCTGCTACTCGCCGGTGACGGCAGGCTGTTCTTCTCCGGCGCCAACGCGGGCTACGGCCCGGCGAGTGTCGCGGAGCGCCAGCCAGGCCTGTGGAACCTGACGAACAACGCCTTCCAGCCGGTCGACGGGCTGCCCGAGCCGGAACTCAACGAGACGGCAGGGACGATCATGCTCGCTCCGGCTCAGGAGCAGAAGGTGATGTTCATTGCCGGTGGCGGGGTCGGCGACACCCAGGTGGCGACTGCCCGGACCGCGATCGTAGATCTTGATTCGCCTGCCCCGCGTTACCAGCGTGGCCCCGACATGTCGAGGGTCAGGCGGTACCCCGGCGCGGTGATCCTTCCTGACGACACCGTGCTCGTCTCCGGTGGTTCCACCGGCTACCGGGCCAGGGACTCCCGGGTCGCCGAGATCTACCATCCGGATACGAGCTCCTTCACCGCGGCGGCGGACCCACACGTCGGCCGTGACTACCACTCCGAATACCTGCTGCTCCCGGACGGGCGGGTGGCTGTCTTCGGTTCGAATCCGTTGAGCGACGACAACACGTTCGAGACCCGGGTCGAGGTCTATTCGCCCAGCTACCTTTACCGGGGTGACCGTCCGAAAGTCATCTCGGCGCCGCCGCGGATAACTCGCGGATCGATGATCACTGTGGCATCGTCGCAGCCGGTGACAAAGGTGCGTTTGATCCGCCCGGGTGCCTACACCCATGTCACCGACACCGAGCAGCGTTCCGTGGCGTTACCGATCGTTCAACAGACAGCTGGCAACCTCACACTGGAGGTGCCCCAGAATCCCAATCTTCTTCCGTCAGACTGGTACATGCTTTTCGTGACCAACGGTGCGGGCGTCCCATCCGTCGCCACCTGGGTTCAAGTGGGATGACAGTGATTGTATCGATCTCCGGGTTGGTGCGGCGTATCGATGTCGTCCGGCGCCGGGCGGGCCACCGCCGGACGCGAGCCGTCGGTCTGGCGGCAGCCGCGGCCCTCGCCGCCATGCTGGCTGCCAGTGGGTGTGGCGCGGGAAGGTCGACCCGGAGCGCCAGCACGGCGGCGAACGGCGCCGGGCCACTTCACGCGGTCGGCGCGCAGTGCCCCGCGGGTGACCCGGCCGGTCGTGGCGCCGTGGCGGGCGCCGGACCGTACGGCCCGGCGCCCCGCGCGCCCTTTCTCGTCGATCCGAACAGCCAACCAGCCATAGCCGCACGTCAGGACGCCGCCAATGGGGCGAGCGCGGCGGCGATCGCGGCCAAGCCGATCGCCTTCTCAGTGGGGGACTGGCTGCGTGACGGTGTTCAAGCTGAGGTGGCGGCGCGTAGCGCGCAGGCGGAACGAGCTGGTGCCACAGCGGTCTTCATGGTCTATGCGATTCCGCACCGTGATGTCGGTGCCGGGTTCTCCGCCGGGGGAGAACCCGACGCTGCCGCCTACCGGGCGTTCACCCGGCAGGTGGCAGCGGGAATCGGTGCCCGTGCCGCCGTTGTCATCCTGGAGCCGGATTCGCTCGCGCAGATGGACAGCCTGCCCGCGGCCCAGCAGCGGGAGCGTTATCAGTTGCTGAACGACGCCGTCGACGTCTACGGCGGGCTGCCCCGTACCAGCGTCTACCTTGACGGTGCCAACTGTGGATGGACGGCGGCTCCGGTTATCGCGGACCGGCTGAGCCAGGCCGGGGTGCGGCGGACCCGTGGCTTCGCGGTCAACGTGTCGAACTACTACCGGACCGGGGACGAGATAGCCCGCGCCGAAGTGATCGCGGCGCTGATCGGCGGTGCGCATTTCGTCGTCGACACCTCGCGCAATGGACGAGGCCCGACCGACGGCAATATCAGAGATCCCTGGTGCAACCCACCCGGCCGAGGGCTCGGGGCCGCGCCAACCACCGACACCGCCAGCCCGCGGGCGGACGCGTTGCTCTGGATCAAAGTTCCAGGGGCGAGCGACGGGGAGTGCGGCCGGGAGAACCCCCCGGCTGGCGTCTGGTGGCCGGCTGAGGCCGACGAACTCGTCCGTAACGCGGAATCCTGACC
>NZ_CAKJTP010000023.1:38994-40792 GCF_917627335.1 Protofrankia sp. CiT1
ATGGACAGAGGCCGGGATATGGGCCGCGGCGAGGCCGCTGCTCCTTCCCCGTGCGCCGGGGATGGGCTCAGCTCTGGTCGTCCGCCGCGCCGCCCATGACCTCGGCCGCGCGGCGGGCCAGCTCCTCGGCCGGGACGTCTTCAACATGGGTCGCCACGGACCACCGGTGACCGAACGGGTCCTCGAACTGCCCGGAGCGGTCGCCGTAGAACTGCTTCTCGACTGGGCGCAGGCTTTTGGCGCCGGCCTTGACCGCGCGGTCATGGGCCGCGTCGGCGTCCGTCACATACACGTGGATGCTGACCGGCGTTCCGCCTACGGTCCGCGGGCCCGCCGCGTCCATCTCGGGGAACTCGTCCGACAACATGATCATAGATGTGCCGATCACGAGCTCCGCATGGCCGATCTTTCCTCCCGGGGCGCCGATACGCATCCGTTCGGTTGCCCCGAGGACCTGGGTGTAGAAATCGATGGCGTCGGCCGCGCCGTCGACGTGCAGGTACGGGGTGATCACGGGGTAGTCGGCGGGGATCGGCTCGACTGCTGTCGTCATGGTTCCTTCTCCTTGGTCGGCTGACGCTGTGGGATTCGGTAGCTCGGGGGGTTGGCTCGGGGTTTGGCGATGTGCCCGGTCCGCCAGGCGGCGTGTGCTCGACGATAGCACATATGTTCGAATGAAGGTGGCCGCCGTCACCTTGCGGGCCACCAGGGGACGAACTGGTCATGTGCCGGGTCTTCCCAGACGGCCCACGGCCGGACACCGGAGCTCCACAGCTTCTCCAGGATGAGACGGTCCTTGGCCGTGTCCATGGCGCGCCAGAACCCGCGGTACCGGTAGCCGCCCAGCCGGCCGGCCCGGACCAGCCGGCCGAACGGCGCGTCGACCAGATCCTCGCCCGGATGGAGGATGTCAAAGATCGCGGGCCGTAGCACGAAGAATCCCGCGTTCACCCACACGTCCTGTTCCGCCATGGGAGCGATTTCGCTGATCGTGGTTGACCGAGGCTGGAAGTCGACGGTGTGGATGCTCTCGGGCGGCCGTACGGCGAGCAGCGTGGCGACGGCGCCGGACCGGTGCGCCTCGTCGATCATTTGCGGCAGCGGGACGTCGGACAGGCCGTCCGCGTAGTTCGCGAGGAACAGGTCTTCGCTGTCAACCAGGCGCCGCACCGCCCGGAGGCGTTGCCCCACCGGCGCGCTGAGCCCGCTGTCGACGATCGTGACCGACCACCCGGCGGCCTCACCGTCGAGCAGATGATGTCGCGGCACACCCGGCAGCGCCGTCGGCTCGTCGGCACGCTTGCTGGCGAGATTCCCAACCCAGGCGCGGACGAACTCGCCCCGGAAGCCCACGCAGAGCACGAAGTCGGTGTGCCCGTATGTCGCATACCATTTCATGAGGTGCCAGAGAATGGGTTTTCCACCCACCAGGTGCATCGGCTTCGGCGCGTCCGTGGCACGTTTCGGCACAAATACCTGGTCCGCGCCCGTTCCCAGCAGACGCTGTCCCTGGCCGCCGCAGAACAGAACAACCTTCATGCTGGACTCTTTTCCCGCGTACGCACACGGCAGGCGGGCCCACACCGGTATTCGCCCCCGCCGCTGCGTCCGGTGGTGCACGTGTCCGGGTTTGTCCTACGGTGTGTTCCGGGAGTCGTCGTTCGAGCGGGAAGCCGCGTCCAGGTGGCTGCTGGCAAGGCCGCGGGCCACACCGATACCGGCTGAGCCGATCGCTTCGGCGCCCACCGCCCGCATCCTGGCCGACCAGCCGGTAGCTTCGCTTCCGCCGATACCCGGC
>NZ_CAKJTP010000023.1:41221-50890 GCF_917627335.1 Protofrankia sp. CiT1
CCGGGGTTCGTGGAGCAGGGAGGGGACGTGATGGGTGCCGACGGGCCGGCCGACGGAACAGCTGCCGGAGCTGCGCAAGGTGCTGCCGGAGCTGCGCAAGGTGTGGAGGTGGACCGGGTGGTCAGCGGGCTCGCTCCCGCTGACGCCGCGGCGGTGCTGACCGATGAGGCGCTCGCCTTCGTCGCCGCCCTTCAGCGCGCTTTTTCTGGCCGCCGCGCTGAGCTGCTGGAGCGGCGGCGTGAGCGCCAGCGGTCCGTCGCCGCTGGAGCGGGCCTGGACTTCCTGGCCGAGACCACGGACATCCGCGGCGGCGACTGGGTCGTCGCCCCGCCCGCGCCAGGCCTGGCCGATCGCAGGTGCGAGATAACCGGGCCGACCGACGCGAAGATGGTCATCAACGCGCTCAACAGCGGGGCACGGGTCTTCATGGCCGACTTCGAAGATGCCAACGTGCCCACCTGGGCAAATATGATCTCCGGGCAGCGTAATCTGACCGACGCGATTATGCGGGTACTGATGTTCACGGGCGCGGACGGCCGAACCTACGCCCTGGGCGAGAAGCTTGCGACCCTGCTCGTGCGCCCGCGCGGCTGGCACCTGCCGGAACGGCATGTTCTGGTCGACGGCGAACCGGTCAGCGGTGCGCTTTTCGATTTCGGGATGTATGTGTTCCGTAACGCCCATGCGCTGGTTTCGAGTGGCGTCGGGCCATATTTCTATCTACCGAAACTGGAAAGTCACCTTGAGGCGCGGCTGTGGAATGATGTTTTCACCATGGCCGAGGACGCCCTCGGGCTCACCCGCGGGACGATTCGGGCGACTGTCCTCATCGAGACGCTGCCGGCGGCCTTTGAAATGGAGGAGATCCTCTACGAGCTGCGGGAGCACTCCGCGGGGCTGAACGCCGGCCGGTGGGACTACATGTTCTCCACCGTGAAGACGTTCCGCGCCCGCGGTGCTGATTTCGTGCTGCCCGACCGCGGCGCCGTCACGATGACCGTGCCGTTCCTGCGCGCCTACACTGAGCTGCTGGTGGCCACCTGCCACCGCCGTGGTGCGCATGCCATCGGCGGGATGGCCGCCTTCATCCCGAGCCGTCGTGATCCAGCCATCAACGCACATGCGCTGGCAAAGGTCCGCGAGGACAAGGAGCGGGAGTCCCATGACGGTTTCGACGGCAGCTGGGTCGCCCACCCGGATCTGGTGCCGGTCTGCACCGAGGTGTTCGACGCCGTGCTTGGCGGGCGCCCGAATCAGATCGACCGGCGGCGTGACGATGTCGCGGTGACCGCCCGACAGCTGCTCGCGATCCGCGACACCCCGGGCTCGATCACCGAAGCGGGCCTGCGGAACAACATCAACGTGGCCATCCGTTACCTGGAGAGCTGGTTGCGGGGAACCGGCGCGGTTGGCATCGACAACCTCATGGAGGATGCGGCCACCGCTGAGATCTCGCGTTCGCAGATCTGGCAGTGGATCGCCGTACGGGCCCGGCTGGCTGACGGCCGGCCGGTGACCGCGGATCTCGTCCGAGACATCGAGGCCGAGGAACTGGCCGCGATCCGGTCCTCGGCCGGCGCGCGCGCGTTCGACGCCGGGCGCTACGCCGATGCCGCGGCTCTGTTCGAGCGGGTGACATTGGTCGACGAGTTCGTCGAGTTCCTGACCGTCCTCGCCTATGAGCAGGTGGAGTGATCTGGTCGCGGTGATGTCGCCCGCGCGCACCTGTCACTGGCACTATGGAAACGGTTCTCAAGTCGTACACGAGAGGTGTATATGCCGCTACAGGAGCATGCCTTCGCCGATGTGGCGGATGTCCGCGGACGCCTGGAGGCGGCTGGTTACCTTGCGGACCATGCGATCGCCACGACCGTCTTCCTGGCCGACCGGTTGCGCAAGCCGCTGCTCGTGGAAGGGCCGGCCGGGGTGGGCAAGACGGAGCTCGCCAAGGCACTGGCTGCCGCGACCGGCGCCGAACTGATCCGTCTCCAGTGCTACGAGGGCTTGGACGAGGCTCGGGCGCTGTATGAGTGGAACTACAAGAAGCAGCTTTTGCGTATCCAGGCCGGGCGTAATGACGAGGCGTGGGACGAGGCCCATGACGACATCTTCAGCGACGAGTTCCTGTTGCCCCGGCCGTTGCTGACCGCCATCCGGCGCAACGACCCGGCCGTGCTGCTCATCGACGAGACGGACAAGGCCGACGTCGAGGTCGAGGGGCTCCTGCTGGAAGTGCTCTCGGATTTCCAGGTGACGATTCCCGAGCTCGGCACGATCGTGGCCAGCCGCCGTCCGTTCGTGGTGCTGACCAGCAACGCGACGCGGGAGCTCTCCGAGGCGCTCAAACGTCGCTGCCTGTACCTGTACCTGGACTACCCGTCGGCGGCGCGCGAGAAGGAGATCGTCCTCGCTCGCGTCCCGGAGCTGCCCGAACGGCTTGCCGAAGCCATCGTCCGGACCATCCGGGCGCTGCGGGCGATGGAGCTGAAGAAGGCGCCGTCGATCGCCGAGACGATCGACTGGGCGCAGACCGTGCTGGCGCTGGGTATCGACACCTTGGACGAAGAGGCGGTGTCGTCCACGCTGGGTGTTGTTCTCAAGCATGCCAGTGACCAGGCGCGGGCGGCTGGCCAGCTCAAGCTCGGTCGGAACTGACCCGATCTGACCTGGCCTGACCTGGCACATGACCTGATGTGATTCCTGATCTGACCCCCGATGTGGCCTGAGGCGATGGGACGGCCGAGATGAGCGTGCTGGACCGCACGGTGGCGTTTACCGCCGCGCTGCGCACGGCGGGCGTGCCGGTGAGCAGCGCTGAGACCGTGGACGCGGCCCGCGCGGTCGGCGCGGTCGGGCTGCTTGACCGCGGAGCGCTGCACGCGGCCTTCGCGGCCACGATGTGCAAGCGCCCGGCCCATCGGGTCACCTTTGACATGTTGTTCGACCTCTACTTCCCGCCGCGGATCGGTGCTGGTCTGTCCGTCGAGGGTTTCGGCGAGGGCGGTGCGGACTCAGGCGAGGACAATGACGCTCACCAGCGTGGCGGCCACGCGGAGCTGGATCCGGACATGCTGCGCGAGGCTATGCGCGCTGACCTGCTGCGGGCACTGCTCGACGAGGACGATGAGACACTGCGCCGCCTCGCCAGAGATGCCGTGACCGCGCTCGGAGCGGCCCCTGTCGGGGCGGGGCAGCGCTCCTGGTTCATGTACCGGGTCATGCGGGCGCTCTCACCGGACTCCCTGGTCGCGGACCTGCTGGCCGCGATGCTCGACGGGGCCGCAACCGGGGGCCTCGCCGAGCGGGTCGCCCGGCAGACGATCACCGAGCGGATCCGTTCGTTCGAGGAGATGGTCGCCGCCGAGGTTCGGCGCAGGCTTGCCGAGGAACGCGGGGTGGACGCGGTGGCGACGACCGCGGTCAAGCCCCTGGCGGACCAGGTCGACTTTCTCCGGGCGTCCCAGCGTGATCTCGTCGAGTTGCGCCAGCAGGTCTATCCGCTGGCCCGCCGGCTCGCGACCAGGCTGACCGCTCGCCGCCAGCTGGGGCGCTCCGGCCGGCTGGACTTCCGCCGCACCGTGCGGGCTTCGCTCGCCACCGGCGGCGTGCCGTTGCGGACCCACCACCGTCCGCACAAACCGCACAAGCCCGAGCTCGTTGTCCTGTGCGACGTCTCCGGCTCGGTGGCGTCGTTCGCGCACTTCACCCTGTTGCTGACGCACGCGCTGCGGGAGCAGTTCACCCGGGTCCGGGCGTTCGCGTTCATCGACACCACCGACGAGGTCACCCGGTTTCTGCGGGGCTGCGACGTCGGCGACATGATGGCGCGGATCGCGAGCGAGGCCGATCTGATCTGGTTCGACGGGCACAGCGACTACGGGCATGCCTTCGAGGTGTTCGCACGGCGCTACCCTGACGCCGTCAGCCCGAAAACCTCCCTGCTCGTGCTGGGCGACGCCCGTAACAACTACCGGGCGAACGCCGCCGGAGTGCTGCGGACGCTGTGTGCTCAGGCCAGGCACTCCTACTGGCTGAATCCTGAGCCGCGCACCTACTGGGGCTCGGGCGACTCGGCCACCCGCGCCTATGCCGACCTGGTTGACGAGATGGTCGAGTGCCGCAACGTCGAGCAGCTCCAGGCATTCATCGAACGCATCCTCCCGGCATAGGCTCCGCGGCCGGGGTCTGGTGCCCGGGTCTGCTGCCCGGGGCCTGGTGCCCGGGGCCTGGATCTCGCCGGGCTGAAATCGGGGTGAACCGAACGGGCGAGGCGTGCGTCCAACCTTCCGACAGCTGATCGTTGATGGGAGGACGGCCGCGGTGATGGCTATGACAGGCTCGGCGACAGGGGCGGACACTCAGGAGCCCGACAGCCCGGAACGGACACGGCCGGCCGGGCTGGGAAGGGCTCCGATAAGTGATCGTTTCGCCGGGGGCGCCCCCGGCAGGCGCCGGATCTTTCGCTATGCCTTCGCCATCGGGCTTGTTGTGATTGCCGCTGCTGCCTTCCTGCTCGGTGGCGTGCACTCGGACGGGGGATCCGCACCGGCGGTGCTGCCCGTCGCGCCCGGCATCGCTCCAGGCGCCGCCGCTTCGAGCAGCGGCGCTGGTGCGAACGGCGGCGCTGATATGAACGGCGGCGCCGGCGTGAACGGCAGCGCTGGCGTGGACACCGAGGCTGGTTCTGACGTGGTCGGCGCACCAGCGCCGGGGCGGGCCAGCCTGCCCGGATCCCAACCGGATGGAACGGGTGACCAGGCCCGGCCGGCCGGGGCAGAGGTGCGGATCGTGCGTACCGGTTCTGTTGCACTGTGGGTGCGCCCCGGCGGGGTGGACGCGGCGGTCACCGCCATCGAGACCGCGGCGAAGGGGCTTGGGGGCTATCTGTCCGCGCTGGACAGCAGCGGTTCGGCGTCGGCCACCGATAGCGGTGGCGAGCGTGCCAACGTCACCCTGAGGGTCCCGAGCGGTTCGTTCGAGCCGCTGCGCGACCAGGTCGGGAAGATCGGCGAGGTTCGCGCTTCGACCGTTTCCACCCGGGACGTGACCGGCCAGTACGTAGATCTCCAGTCCCGGCTGAAGGCGTTGCGGAGCTCCCAGGACAGCTATCTGGCGCTCCTGGCCAAGGCCGGGACGATCGGGGAGGTCCTCGCCGTCCGCCAGCAGATCGACAACGTGCAGTTGCGGATTGAACAGCTTGAGGGCCAGCGCCAGGTGCTGGCTGACTCCAGTGATCTTGCCACCCTCACCGTCGGGATCAGTGAGCGGGGCGCGGCGGCCGGCGGCGCTCCGGACGGCACCGGCCGGGGTCTTGGCCGGGCCGTCCGGCTGTCCTGGGATCGCTTCGTCGGTGGTCTGACCCAGATCGTCGCGTTGATCGGGCCGATCATCCTGATCCTGCTGTCCGCCGCGACGGTGTACATGGGCTACCGGCTGGCCCGGCGGGCCCGCCGCCGAACCAGCCGACCGGCCTCGCCAGCCCCGCCAGCCGATTCGGCCCCGCCAGCCCCTTCCGCCCCTTCCGCCGATTCGGCCAGTTAGCGGGCGAGGGCGGCGTCCACGACGGACTGCGCCTCGGCGAGGACGGTGTCCAGGTGCTCGGGTCCGCGGAAACTCTCCGCGTAGATCTTGTACACGTCCTCGGTGCCGGACGGGCGCGCCGCGAACCAGGCGTTCTCGGTGATGACCTTGATCCCGCCGATCGCCGCTCCGTTCCCGGGAGCATGGGACAGCGCGGTGATCACCGGCTCGCCCGCGAGCATGGAGGCGTCCAGGTCAGCCGGGGTCAGGGAGGTCAGGACCTCCTTCTGCGCGGGGGAGGCCGGCGCATCCACCCGGCGGTACGCGGGTGCGCCGTGCCTGTCGGTGAGTGCCGCGTAGTGCTGACCGGGGTCCTTCCCGGTCACAGCCGTGATCTCAGCGGCGAGCAGGCAGGCGATCAGACCGTCCTTGTCGGTGGTCCAGACCCGGCCGTCGCGGCGCAGGAACGACGCGCCCGCGCTCTCCTCCCCGCCGAATCCGAGGGAGGCGTCGATCAGCCCGTCCACGAACCACTTGAAACCGACCGGAACCTCGACGATCTCCCGTCCGAGCCCGGCGGCGACCCGGTCAATCATGCTCGAACTGACCAGGGTCTTGCCGATCGAGGCAGCGCCGGGCCAGCCGTCGCGATGCGTGAACAGATAGGAGATCGCGGCTGACAGGTAGTGGTTGGGGTTGAGCAGGCCCTCGCCCGGCGTCACGATGCCGTGCCGGTCGGCGTCGGCGTCGTTGGCCAGCGCCACGTCGAAGGAATCCTTCAGACGCAGCAGCGACGCCATCGCGTATGGCGAGGAGGGGTCCATCCGGATCTTGCCGTCCCAGTCGACGGTCATGAATCCGAACCGTGGATCGACCGTGGTGTTGACCACGTCGAGGTCGAGCTTGAAACGCTCGGCGATGGCCTGCCAGTAGGCCACGCTCGCGCCCCCGAGCGGGTCGACGCCGATCCTGACGCCCGCGCCGCGGATCGCGTCGAGGTCGATCACGGCTGCCAGGTCGTCGACGTAGGCCGTGACGTAGTCGTGCACGGCCGCACTCGTGCGGGCACGCGCGGGCGGGACCCGTGAGACCCCCCGCAGCCCGTCCGCGAGCAGTGCGTTCGCGCGGTTCTGGATCCAGGTGGTCAGGCCGGTGTCCGCCGGCCCCCCGGTCGGTGGGTTGTACTTGAATCCGCCATCCGCGGGTGGGTTGTGTGACGGCGTGATCACGATACCGTCGGCGAGACCATGAGCCTGCCCGGCCGCGCGGCGGGCATTGTGCGTGAGGATCGCGTGCGAGATCACGGGGGTGGGAGTGGCCTCGCCAGCCGGGGCGATCCGGGTATGCGTCTCGTGCGCGGCCAGTACTTCCAGCGCGCTGGTGAGCGCGGGCGCGGACAGGGCGTGGGTGTCCACACCGATGAACAGCGGTCCGTCCACGTGGTGGGCGGCCCTGTGTTCGCATATCGCCTGTGTGATCGCGACGATGTGATCGGCGTTGAAGGAGCGGCGCAGTGACGACCCGCGGTGCCCGGATGTCCCGAACGAGACCCGTTGGGATGCCTCGCCGGGGTCGGGCCGCTCGTCGTGGTATGCGGCCAGCAGCGCGTCCACGTCGATGAGAATGTCAGGCTGCGCGGGCTGGCCCGCGAGCGGACTCACCGGCATCAGGTAGCCTCCTCGAGTCGGGATTAACAGAATAAGAACAGCGTAAGAACAGAATAGAAACGGATAGGGGAAACGGGAACTGAACGAGAATGAGGAGCGACCGGCAACAGGGATGTGAGCATGAGCTGATCTGGGCGGGGCGCGGGCGTCGATGCCGGATCATGGCGACGGCGAGCCCCGGCGAGTACGTGGTCAGCCTACGGCGATGGCCGGTGGCCCTGGCCCGGCGGGACGCGGCGTTCCTCGCGGCGTTCCTTGCGGCGTTCCTTGCGGCGTTCCTCGTGGCCGGTGGCTACAGGCTGGATTTCCGCCGCTATGCCCGGTGCGCTCGGTCCGGGCCGTTGGGCGCGGATGTGATACTTCCCGGAGAAGTCGAAATCACGGTGTGCTCCCGTTACGGTCCGTCCGTGAGGCTCGGGGTGATGGGCGGGACCTTTGATCCGGTACATAACGGTCATCTGGTCGCCGCCAGTGAGGTCGCGGCACTGTTCGATCTGGACGAGGTGGTCTTCGTGCCGAGCGGGCGTCCGTGGCAGAAGGCGGACAGAGAGGTGTCGCCAGCCGAGGACAGGTATCTGATGACCTTCCTTGCGACGGCGGGCAATCCACAGTTCACCGTCAGCCGGATTGACATCGACCGGAGCGGCCCAACCTACACCATTGACACCCTGCGGGACCTGCGCCTCGTGCGGCCGCGGGCCAAACTGTTCTTCATCACCGGGGCGGACGCGCTGGCACAGATCCTCAGCTGGCGCGACGTCCGGGAGCTGTTCGGGCTGGCTCATTTCGTCGGGGTCACCCGGCCCGGCTACCAACTGGAGCTCGACGCGAGCCTACCGGGTGACGCGGTCAGCCTCCTGGAGGTTCCGGCGTTGACGATCTCCTCTTCCGACATCCGTGCCCGGGTGAGCCGCGGGGCGCCCATCTGGTACCTCACCCCGGACGGGGTGGTGCGCTTTATTGCCAAAAGCGGGCTGTACCGACCGCGCGACCCAGCGGCGACGCCCGTCCCATGATCTTGTCGCCTGCCCGCATGGCGTGGCCAGGGTACCGGTACGGGCCACAATCAGGCACGTGAAAGCGTTGGGTATGTCAGGCTGGATGGGCGGTACGCAAACCGCTCCGGCGCATACGATCGTTAACCGTAGTCGACGGGCATGCCCCGCCGCCAGCGGCTGCGCGATCATGTTTTTGACGCGCAGCCGGAAGCCCGGTGACCCAGTCAGGAGAGATGTATTCGTGACCGCATCCCCGCGAGCCGTCGAACTCGCCCTCGAAGCCGCGCAGGCCGCGGCGGACAAGCTCGCCAGCGACATCGTCGTGCTGGACGTCAGCGAGCGTCTTGCTATCACGGACTGCTTCGTGGTCGTGTCCGCCGACACTGAACGGCAGGTCAAGGCCGTGGTTGATGGCGTCGAGGAGCAACTGCGCAGGCTCGGGGCCAAGCCGTTGCGCCGCGAGGGTGAACGCGAGGGACGCTGGGTGCTGCTCGACTTCTCCGATGTTGTGGTGCACGTACAGCACGGTGAGGAGCGGACCTACTACGGACTCGAACGGCTCTGGAAGGACTGCCCGCGGATCGCCTTCGTCGACCGTGATCTTTCCCGGCATGTCGAAGCCGCTGGACCCGGTGTTGGTCGCTGGTGAGGATCCTGCTGTGGCGGCACGGCCGCACCGCCTGGAACGATGTCGGCAGGTTCCAGGGGCACGCGGATCCTCCGTTGGACGAGACCGGCCGGGCGCAGGCGCGGCTGGTCGCACCCGCGGTCCGCGCGCTTGCCCCTGACGTTGTCATCTCCTCGGACCTGCTGCGCTGCCGGGCGACCGCGGCTGAGCTCGGCGTTCCGGTTCGGATGGACGCCAGGCTGCGGGAGATCTCGCTGGGGGAGTGGTCGGGGCTGACGGCCGCGCAGGCGGCCCTCCGTTTCCCCGCGGAGGACGCGGCGTGGCGTCGTGGCGAGGACGTGCGCCGTGGCGGTGGTGAGACCTACGTGGAGGTCGGCGCCAGAGCGGTTGGCGTCATTGACGACCTTGTCGCTGAAGGGCTCCCCGGTGAGGATGGGCTTGCCGTCCTGGTGCTGCACGGCGGCACCGCCAGGGCCCTGATCGGACGGCTGCTGGAGATACCGTCATCGGTCTGGTGGCGGTTCGGGCCGCTGAGAAACTGCTGCTGGACGCTGCTGCGTGGTGACGGCGGACGGTTCCGGCTGGTCGAGCACAACGGCGGCCCGTTGGCGCTCACCGGGGTTCCCGCTCCCGGCACGTCCGAAGCGGGCCTGCCCCCGCAGATGCCCGCGGCCGCTCCGGACATCGAACCGGTACACTCACCGAGTGCCCCCTGACGGGGTGCTCGGCGGAACCTGTAGGGTGTGAACGGTACGAACGAACGGCAAGGGTGACGAAAGCACGTCTGGGGCTGTGGCGCAGTCTGGTAGCGCATCACACTGGCAGTGTGAGGGTCAGGGGTTCGAATCCCCTCAGC